>DATGTY010000018.1:0-6785 GCA_035301605.1 Chitinophagaceae bacterium
TTATGCTTGGAAGAGAGACTAAAAATGGAAGTTTCTGCAATTTCTTCAGCATTCACATCTCCGGGAGCCGCATAAAAACCATTAGCACCAAATTTATTATAACTATATCCTGCCAAAGCTTTCAAGGAATTGTTGGCATCAAAATGGTAAGCTCCATTATAAAATAAACGTGTATTTTTCTGCGCTGTATTATAACGCTGTCCATTGTAAAGATTTTGGCTTAAGGCGACCAAATGACTTTGTTTTTCGTCTCCATAATTTCCGGTTAAGCGAATACCGCCGCCGCCATATATTCCGTCACCATCTCTCGAATCTTGTTGTTTAAAGGAAGATCCCGTATAAAGATTAGCTGTCACAAAGGATTTAGAATTCTTCTTGGTTACGATATTGATAGCTCCTGTCAAGGCATTAACTCCATAAACCCGAGCCGCCGCACCTCTCAACACCTCAATATAATCAATTGCATCCAAAGGAACCGGTATATTCATCATATTATGTGCTGTTTGTTCATTAATGAGTTTAATTCCATTTAATAAAACCAGCGTTTGTTCAGAGGTTCCGCCATCCATACTGATATCAGCCTGCGCACCGAAGGGGCCACGTTGACGAATATCCAAACCTCCTACATAAGTCAGTAATTCGTTAAGTGAATGTACCGGCATTTTAGAAATTTCTGCCGCGGTTATTATCTGTATATCCCGAGCAGATTCACTAAATGGAATTTGCAACCTATTTCCCTGAATAACAACTTCTTGCAATTCTTCAGGCAACATATCCTTCCGCTTGTTCTGAGCAAAAGATTGGTAAAAAACACCCAATAGCAAGATAAATATACTTAGCTTTTTCATTCGATTACATTTCTTTAAAGCATTAATTATTAAAATTGAGGACGCAAAGGTTCTAATTTAAAAGTTACCTTTGCTAGTCCAGTTTTAAAAAAATGAATAGTCCGGATTACATACCTTTTTCTCAATTCATTAAAATAGATCGTAGAAAATCAGATGCGGTCTATCTTCAAATTGTATATCAATTTATACAGGCAGTGCAACGAGGTCTTTTAAGTGATGGGAATAAAATTCCCGGAAGCAGAAATTTATGTAAGGAACTAGGAGTACACCGGAAAACGATTGTTGCGGCATTGGAAGAACTACAAACACAAGGTTGGGTTACGATAAAACCGGCAGTAGGCACCTTTGTTAAAAATCCGGACTTTGATATAAAAAATGAAGATACACCATCGGCTCATAATACCGCAATACAAAATGCAGCGTTTCAATTTAGAAAAAATATTGTTTTGGATGCACCCAATCAAAAAAACCTTTGTTCTTATCATTTTACTACAGGAAAGCCGGATTACAGAATTATTAAGACGAGCGAACTAAGTCGCTTCTATTCATCGGCTTTAAGGCGTAAAAACATCATAAAAAAAATCCCACAATATTTAGCATCAGGGAATCCATTCTTTCAAAATCAACTCAGCTACTATATTAATCTTACACGGGGTTTCCATATATCAAATGAACATTTAATCACCAGTCCCAATAAACAAACACTCCTATATATTTTATCACAACTATTGATAAAAACAGGAGATACGGTTTTAGTCGCCACCTATAGCTACCATTTTTCCAATATGGTATTCCAGCAAGCAGGCGCCCGCGTAGCTACCATCCCCATAGATCAGGAAGGTATTTCCATAGATTATATTATAAAAAATTTTACTAAAGAAGAAATTAAACTGGTTTATATACAACCGCAACATCAATATCCTACAACTGCTTGTCTGTCCAATAAGAGACGCAAGGAACTATTGGCTTTGGCAGAAACTTATCACTTCATACTCATTGAAGATGATCCAAATTACGAATTCACTTTCGAAAAAGCCTTTCAGGTACCACTGATCAAGATGAAGCATTCAGGTAATGTCATTTACCTGGGCAACTTTGGACGGTTTTTGGCACCCGGTTTTCAAACAAACTTCATGATTGGTCCTCAAGATTATATAAAGGAAGCAAAAAAATATTTACAACTTTTTGGTCGAATGGATATTGTCAAAGAACAGGCTTTGGGAGAAATGATTTATGAAGGAGATATACATCGATACAGACGGAAAGCATTAACAACCTACCTATACAGACGTAACCTCTTTGCAAATCTTTTGAAAGAATCTTTTCAGAAAAATTTTACTTTCCAAATGCCTAAAGGAGGATTGGCCTTTTGGATACAGCTTCAATTACCTATTTCTCTATATCTTCTTTCAGAAAACTGTAAAAATAAGGAACTTTATATTCCCAAAACCTGCTTATATCAAGACAAGCAAATCACAGCCCTGCGTTTGGGCTTTGGCAATTTTAATAAGACGGAGATGGAAGCAGCTTTACATATCCTCAAGGAATCATATCAGACCATCACGAAAGACAAAACAATGGTCACTTCCTAGAAAGCTTTATACTTTTCCAACCCAAAATAAGAATATGCAAAACAGCAAAAGAGATAGAAAAATAAAACAACGTATTCCCTTGAGTAGCAGAAAAGAAATGATGTAAGAAAGACAATACAATCAAGCTAACGGAAAGTAAAATAATCGTCAGAAAACCAATCTTACGACTTTTAGAATCGCTATTTTTTATTCTCAACCCACTATGCATCATACCATATCCTACATAAATATCTAATCCCAACAACATCCAAACAATCAACCGAATCCACGTATCAAAAGGCAAAAATACCATCATCAGCAAACAGGTTAACACCCCTAAAATAGGCACCACAGGCACAAAAGGCACTTTAAATCCACGTGGAGCATCTTTCAGCTTTTTACGCATAATAAGTATGCCGATACACACCAAGGTAAATGCCAATAAAGTACCAATACTCACCATTTCCCCTATCACTCTTCCCGGAACAAGAGCCGCAGTTAAGCTTACAAAAACCATAAACAGCACATTAGACAGATAAGGTGTGCGATGTTTCGGATGAATTTTAGAAAAAACAGGAGGCAGCAAGCCATCCTTACTCATGGAATAAAAAATCCTACTCTGCCCTAAAAGCGCAACCAAAACCACGGAAGAATAGCCTAAAAGGATGGCTATAATAATGGCTGTATTCAGCCAGGGATAAGCAGGACTCACCAACCCATTTGCACCAACGGGTCCCATCTGTTTCACCGCAATAGCCACAGGCGCCAAATCACTCCCTCCATCTGCATTAAACAAATGATAATCTGCCACACCTACCATCACATAAGAAAATACGATAAAGATAACCGTGCAAATAATCAAAGTTCCCAAAATTCCTCTCGGCATATCTCGCTTAGGATTTTTTGTTTCTTGCGCGGCAGTAGATAAAGCATCAAAACCCATATAAGCAAAAAAGACAACTGCCGCTGCCCGAATAACACCCGACCAACCAAAATGTCCAAACTGTCCGGTGTTTTCAGGAATCAAAGGCTGCAAATTTTCAGGCCGAATATATTGTATCCCAATGATGATAAAAGCAATCACAATCGCAATCTTCAAGACCACAATAATGCTATTCACCCAGGAAGATTCACTAATTCCCCGAATCAATACAAGCGACATCACTACCACAATAAAAACAGCAGGCAGGTTCATTATTCCATGAACAACAGATCCATCTGCTAAATGAACCACATCAAAAGGAGACATCATCAATTCCGGCGGAAGAGCAACCCCTAAAGATTGAAACAATTCATTCAGATACCCTGACCAGCTGGAAGCAACCGTTGCTGCACCCAGCGCATATTCCAACACCAAATCCCAACCAATAATCCAGGCCACAAACTCCCCCATGGTGGCATAAGAATAAGTATAAGCACTACCGGCCACGGGAATCATAGAAGCAAATTCGGCATAACACATTCCTGCAAAAGCACAACCCACACCAGCAATAACAAAAGAAATCATAATCCCCGGTCCGGCATAATCTGCTGCGGCAATCCCCGTTAAAGAAAACAAGCCGGCACCTACCAATGCACCTACGCCCAATGCAATCAACGAACGCGCACTCAATGCCTTTTTTAGTCCTTTTTTACTTTCTGAAGACTCTTCCAGCAAGGCTCCAAGCGGCTTTCTAGTAAATAATCCCATATCTTTTATTATCCTAATCAATGAAAAATATATCGGTAAATATCTTATTTATTCTATACAAAACACAAAAATATATAAAAGCTATTAGCTTATACACAATCATTGACAGAACCCGTACAAAAACAAAAGCCGGAGGACTTTTAAAAGTGATTTATGTAAATTTAAAGTTGAGCTGGTATAAATAACAAACAAGGTTGTACTTTTACTTTTTAAATAGAGATATATGAAAAAAAGAAAAAATATTATTATTGGCATTGCCTGTATGGCTATAGGAGGTTTTGGTTCTACATTAGATATTAGCACACAATGGCACTATTTTGGGAATGGAATTATTTTTGGCGTTGGAATAACATTATTAGTTTCCGGATTACGTACTAAAAAACAAGGATAATATCCGACCTTTGCCGTATGCATCCAAAAGACTTATCAATAGATGAATTCTCTTACGATTTACCGAATGAAAGAATTGCGTCTTATCCGGCAGATCCCAGAGATAGTTCCAAACTTCTAATTTACAATAAAGGTAATATATCTGAAGATATTTACAGAAGACTTGATACACATTTATCTTCGGATAACGCGCTGATTTTTAATGACACTAAAGTCATAAAATCTCGAATTCATTTTCATAGAAAAACAGGAGCGCTCATCGAAGTTTTTTGCCTAGAACCTTATGGTGAATTTATTGATTACCCTACACATTTTCAGAAAAAAGGTTCCGTATTATGGAAATGCATGATCAGAAAGGCAGGCAAATGGAAAGAAAAAGAATTAAAGAAAACGATAGAGGTTGACAATCAAAAAGTAACGCTAACAGCCGAAAAAATAGAACAATTATCTGATGCTTATGTTGTCAAACTCTCTTGGACGCCAACCGATCTATCATTTGGAGAAATATTACCGGCAGCAGGCAACACTCCGCTTCCACCTTATATCAAACGAGCAGCTGAGAAGCAGGATGACGAGACCTACCAAACAGTATATGCTTCACACAAAGGATCTGTAGCTGCACCAACCGCCGGTCTGCATTTTACAGAGGAACTCATGCATGCTTTTAAAACAAAAGATATTTCTACTTTATTTACCACTTTGCATGTGGGAGCAGGTACTTTTAAACCGGTAAAGACAGAAACCATGGAAGGACATACTATGCATTCTGAGTGGATGAATATTTCTACAGATTTTCTCGAAAGTTTATTAGAAAAAATAGATCAGCGTATCATCAGTGTAGGCACTACAGCGACCAGAACATTAGAAAGTATTTATTGGATGGGAAATAAAATTCTTAACCATATGAATATCACAGAAAAGACCCTCAAAGTCACACAGTGGGAAGTCTATGAAAAACAAAAAATCCACTCTCCTAAAGAAGCAATTGCAGCCTTATTACAATGGATAAGAAACAGGAAGCAACATTATCTGATGATTGAAACCGAAGTCATTATTGCACCCGGCTATGAGTATAAAATAGTGAATGGCTTAATTACTAATTTCCACCAACCTAAATCTACCTTATTACTGTTAGTATCTGCCTTGATAGGGGAAGACTGGAGAAAGGTATATGCCTATGCACTAAAAAACAATTTCAGATTTTTGAGTTATGGAGATGGTTGTTTGTTAATGCCTTAGTATCCGTAACTATCTGATAGATAAGGATAGGACTACTATTAATAATTAATCTCCAACACTTTCAATTTCTGTACTTGCGATCCTCGTTTAAACTCAGCCACTTCTCCTACTTTTTTACCAATTAATGCTTTTGCAATTGGCGCCATAAAGGCAATTTTACGCTTTTTTATATTGGCTTCATCTACCCCTACAATCTGAAATTGTAATTCCTTTTTACCATTATTAAATTTTACAGTTGCTCCAAATCTTACCTCGTCACTATCCTGACCTTCTAAGGAAATAATACGCGCTGAATTAATACGCTGATTCAGAAGCTTAATTTTTCCATCAATAAACATTTTATCCTGGCGACGCTCTCTTTCATTTTTATCCGATAAATTCCTTTTCTCATTTTCCAAATCTTCTTTTTCCTGAAGCAATTCCTGATGTCCATTTGGCGTAACATAGTTCATTACTCCCTGTGGCAATGCCGCACGCGGAGGAATGACCGGAATTTCTTCCTGATCACCTTCCTTTACAAAACCTCTACTCATAACAATAAAGTTTAGACTTCAAATAATAATACACACAATCTAATTAAAAAATATCAAAACAGAACATTCCTATATCATTTTATCTGATTTTTATATACTGAAAAAGAATAGATTAGCACACTATTTTAGAAAAGAATCCTTATATTTACTAAAAAATCAGAATCATGAGCACCATTCTAGAAAGACTAAAATCAGGAGAAGTCATCCGAAAAGAAGATGAAGGATATTCAGAAATTAGAGAAACTATCAACAGAACGCTACGGCTATCTCAAAAACTGAATAATGCTACCACAACAGATGAGATAAGAACCTTTTTGGGAGAAATCATTGGTCAGGAAATAGACAAGAGTACTACTATCATGACGCCTTTCCATACCAATTTTGGTAAATTTATCAGTATTGGCAAAAATGTATTTATCAATCATGCCTGCTCTTTTATCGACATGGGAGGGATTACCATAGAAGATGGAGCTTTCATTGGACCAAGAGTAAACTTAGTCACCAAGAATCACCT
>DATGTY010000019.1:0-3528 GCA_035301605.1 Chitinophagaceae bacterium
GTCAATTGTTTACAAAATAAAAAGATCAAAGCTTCCAATTTCATTACTCATGAAACACCCTTCAGTATGATTAAAGATGAGTTTGAACAGCTATTCAAGCCCGAGAACAGACAAATAAAGACCATCATCAGAATGGGAGAATAAACGTAAAGCCCTACATGGAATCAAAAAACAACAACCTTTTGCTCGGATTTTATGGGGACGATCTTACAGGTTCTACCGATGCCCTTGAATTTTTAAGTTATGCTGGTGCTAAAGCTATGCTATTTTTTACGCCCCCTTCCCAAAAGCAACTGAACAAATATCCCTCTTTAGATGCAGTAGGTATTGCTGGCATGACCCGATCCATGCCACCAAAAGCTATAGAGAAAACATTACAGTCTGCTTTTGAGTCCCTCAAGACCATACATCCCAAACATATCCATTATAAAGTTTGTTCTACCTTTGATTCTTCTCCTACTGTAGGCAGTATTGGGAAAGCCATAGATGTGGCAACAAAAATATTCAATAATCCATTTATTCCTTTACTGGTAGCAGCTCCTCATCTTGGTCGCTATTGCACCTTTGGGAATCTTTTCGCAAGAATGGGAATCGGCAGCCAGGGAGAAATATATCGATTAGATCGTCACCCATCAATGCAAAACCATCCTTCCACCCCTGCCAATGAAAGTGATCTGAAATTACACTTGGGAAAACAGACCAAAAAAAGCATTGGTCTTTTAAATATTCTGGATATAGAACAGGATTTTGAAGAAAATATAGAGCAACTCAATAAACTTCAACAAAAAGGTTCAGAAATTATTTTAATGGATGCACTTTACGAATATCAGATGGAACGAATAGGACATTTATTAGATTACCTTGCTACTAATAACTCCCCTTTGTTTTCAGTAGGCTCTTCCGGTATAGAAAAGGCTTTGACAGATTATTGGCGAAAAAAAAGAAAATTAACCGGATGTACCCATTGGGAAAAGCTCGAAAAAAAAGAACCCGTGCTTGTCCTTTCGGGTAGCTGTTCTCCAATTACTTCTAATCAAATTGAATGGGCGACAGCTCATAATTTCTATGAGATTTCCATCAATCCAAAAATATTAACCACAAAAAGTAGAACTTTAAAAGAAACTTATACAAATAAGATTGTAACTCTTCTAAAAGAGGGGAAAAACGTTATTCTACATACTTGCAGAGGGCCAAAAGATTCTCGTTTAAGGGAAACAAATTCAATGATAAAATCAGGCGAACTTGAAGATTCAGATATAGCTTTTTCTTTCGGCAATGCATTAGGACAAGTGGCTAAATCTGCATTGGAGCAAATATCCATAGACCGTCTGGTAATCGCTGGCGGAGATACCTCCGGACATGTAGCAAGAGTATTGGGGATCGAAAGCATAGAAATGATTGCTCCTTTAGTGAAAGGAGCCCCCATTTGTAAGGCTCATGCCCCCAATTCTCCTGTAGATGGAATTGAAATAAACTTTAAGGGGGGGCAAGTAGGAGATAAAAACTATTTTGAAATTATTTCACAAGGTCAAATAAAGTAAAAACAAACATTTATGAAAACATTAGGTCTCATACATACTTCAGCTACGCTAGTCCCTGTATTTAAAGATTTATGCGACATACATTTAACGGATATAGACACTTTCAATATAGTAGATGACAGTCTTATCAGTAATGTAAGAAAAGCAGGAAAATTAACTCCCGATATAGCCCGTAGGGTCGTCAACTATGTCGAATCAGCAGAAAAAGCAGGAGCTGACTTTATATTAGTGACTTGCTCTTCAATTGGTAAAGCAGTAGAACAATCAGCCCCTTTAATAAACATACCTGTTCTACGTGTAGATCAACCTATGGCAGATATGGCAGTACAAACAGGGGCAAAAGTTGGTGTAATAGCTACGCTTCCAACAACTTTGGAACCGACTAGTGATCTAGTCCAAAGAAGAGCCAAAGTAAAAAAACAACACATTGAATTGACAGCGGTTTGTTGTGAAGGTGCATTTGATGCACTCATGGATGGCGATTCCGAAAAACATGACCTAATAGTAGGAACAGAATTAAAAAAGTTATCAGAAAAAGTAGATGTCATTCTCTTGGCTCAGGCTTCTATGGCTCGTGTGGTAACTCAATTATCTGAAAAAGATAAAAAGGTACCTATACTGGCCAGTCCCGAATTAGCTATTAAACATATCGCTTCAAGACTATAAAACTCCATGGGAAAAGTGGAAAAAATAAAAAAGGGTTTCTTATATCTGGGTGGACTAACCACCCTCTTGTTTCTTATTGGTTTACTTACTTTCCATCCCAATATTTGGCAACCATTTGCTGTCGCCACCTCCATATGTTTAGCTATTGGAATAGGCAGTGTTCAAAAGTTAAAAGGCTATCAATATACTGCATGGATTATAGTAGCCATCGTTTCAGGAATGATATATCCTTCTGCATTTCTAAAAATTGGATCTATTGATTTGCGCAATAAGTGGCTTATCCTTTTTATCGTTCAAATTGTGATGTTCGGTATGGGAACTCAAATGAGTATAAAAGACTTTTTAGGTTTACGATCCAAAGGAAAGGGAGTAATAGTAGGCATTCTCTGTCATTTTTCTATTATGCCTATAATCGCCTTCAGTCTTACAAAGATATTTCATTTCCCTGCTGAAATTTCAGCAGGTCTTATTCTAATAGGTTCCTGTTCAAGTGGATTGGCATCAAACGTGATGGTATATATTGCCAAGGCGGATCTCAGTCTTTCTGTAACTTTAACAGCAATGTCCACCCTTTTTGCTCCAATAACCACTCCCCTATTAATGAAGCTTTTTGCAAACACTTATGTCGATATACAGTTCATAGATATGTTTATTGAAATCATTGAAATTGTCATCGTTCCCATAGGAGCAGCTTTTATTTATGATGCATTAAAAAATCAATCCACAAACGTTCGTAAATATATATTTAGAGCATGTGGTGTGGCAATCGTATGGTTTATCCTCATTACTATAGGGCTATGGAAATATTTAAACGCCAGCCTACCATCCTCTTTTATGCAATGGATAATAGTCTTCAATTTCATTTGTGGAGCCATTATTTTTGGCGTAGGCTATTATTATGTCAATAAGCTTCTTCCAAAGGTTAATAATTTCATGCCATATTTTTCAATGTTTGGCATTGTTTATTTCACTACAGTAACCACAGCTGCCAGTCGGGAAAATCTTTTAGCAATAGGCACACTCCTTCTCATTGCCTCCATTTTGCATAATGGTCTGGGCTATTTCTTTGGATATTGGATCAGCCGTGGTGTGGGACTCAGCATAAAATCTTCCCGAACCGTGGCTATGGAAGTTGGGCTTCAAAACGGAGGAATGGCTCTGGGCATCGCAGGAGTGATGGGAAAATTAGCCACTCTCGGATTAGCAGCTACTATTTTCAGTGCATGGATGAATATTTCCGGGTCAGTGCTCGCAAATTACTGGAAAAAAAGGCCCAAAGGCGCCACTTTAAAACATGAAGTAGTCGGTGAAATACAAACAA
>DATGTY010000020.1:0-3234 GCA_035301605.1 Chitinophagaceae bacterium
CGTTCATACAGGTAACCGTACTTATTTTCTTCGTCATCTTGAAATATTTGAACTTTACCTCCAACAAGGTCACAGGTTGATTGGTGTAAACAGTTTTCAGCATTAACCAACCAATTTTCATCAGGAATGCAATCGGAATCGGTAAAGGCTAATATATTCCCGTCTGCAAAGCTGAAGCCCGTGTTTCGTGCAACATACGATCCTGGCTGAGTTTCATTCACTATCTCTGCATTCTCAGGCAGGTCCATCCCGTCCGGCATTGGAAGCGTACTGCCATTATTAACAATAATGATTTCAAATAGATCTTTATCAATACTCTGCTTCTGTAGTGCATCCAAGCAAAGTTCTAATCTGTCCCAGCTGTTAAAAACCGGAATGATTACGGAAAATAGGGTCTGCTCTTTAGTCCTCATGATGACGATTTTTATTCGTCCTTAGAATGTACCTTGTGGCCGAAATGCGGTGATATAAATACCTTACCGGATTTGCTCCATTTTTGATTAAATCGGGAATAAGCTTTACCGTACCACCAAAAGCCTTCAAAAATGCTATCGGACCGTTAATTCTACCGTCAGTACCACCGGTAATCCAATTTTTCCTTTTATCATATCTTGCTATTCCCTTGATTGTACTCATATACGGATGCTCAACAACATACTCGGGAAAAAAGAACACCTGCAGGCCAGCCTTAATGCAGTCATGTAAAAAAAGCCGCTCTTCCCCACCGATAAGCAAAGGGTTACCGACTCCAAATCTCTCGTCAAACCAAATTCTATTCTCCTTTATTCGCATAATGTTAAAAGCAATTTGAACGGTACCTGCATTCGGAGCTTTATTTTTAAACTGCTGCTTTTTGCGTGGAAAACTATTGTATTCTGGTTCTCCACGGGGAGTTCTAATTTTAAAAATTGCCACATCTGCTTGCTCATGTTCTTGAAAGGTTTTTTTAAGTACATCGATATCGGAGTGCCGGTAGGTAACATCATCATCAGCAAATAACCCTATATCTCCATCGGCTAATTTGATAGCATTATTCCTGGATTTAGTGACCCCCTGGCCGGGTATCTGAGACACCATAACGTCTGGACGCTTCAGGCAATCAGGGATATACTTATAACTCTTATCGGTATATTGATGGGAAATGATGTAACTAACATCAGAACGGGGCTCCAGCAATACTTGCGAAGCCTGCTCAATTCCTTTATCTATGGTTGATATTAAAATATTTATCTCCATGCTCAATTGTTTTTTACAGCTACGGTGGGCTGGTTTCCCAGGGACTTTTGCTTTGTCTCTGATCTTTTATGGAGTTCCATACCCATGAGCCTGAAAACACTCAGTACAACCTCTCTGGCGAATTTTTTCATGAATGCTCCTGCTTGAAACTCTAATCCCAGTTTATCAAGTATCTTCAGCTGTTTTTTGAACTGCTTTATTGATCTGTTTTGTACTGCATTTCGGGCAAGTAAGATATAGAATAAATTAACTTTACTTCCAATAGCTTGCTGGCGCTCTTTTTCGGACAAAAAATGATTACCGTATGTTATGCGCGAGCGCATCCTTGCATGCAAGAAAGCATAGGTCTGCTTGGCATCCGTACTGGTAATGCTCGTATTGTGGTAACGCGTGGAGGTCAGTACCTGATGTACAAATCCAAAATCAGATTCTTTCAATATATCAATACAGGCGGCGGTATCGGTTGCGAAAAGAGATTCTTCATACACCTTATCTCGCTTCCTGATCAGATCGGAACGGATTAAAATTGAAGAGGGGGAACCGAAATAGGAGGTGCCGTGCATTAAGTATTTTCGAGCAATCTCTTTGCCGGAGTTAAAGTTACTGGGATAGGGCAAACCATCTAATTCAACATAGGCTCTGTCGATAGTACTGCCCAAACGATATGCACTTACAATTCCAACCGAAGGATATTCCTCGTTGAGTTCAACCATCTTAGTAATACAGTCGGGAAAGAGCCAATCATCTGCATGTACCACTTTACAGTACTTGCTTTGCGGGGATATCTGGCGAAAGGCATGATTTAGATTCTCCATTTGAGGCAAAAAAGCCTCATTATTATGGATCCGAATTCGTTCATCTTTCTCTGCATATTTTTCTATTATTTGCAGGCTGTTATCAGTACTGTGGTTATTTACTATAACATACTCCCAGTTTTCGTAGCTTTGTTTAAGCACGCTTTGGATACACTCTTCAAGATATTCGGCCCCATTATACACCGGCGTCAAAACGCTGACAAAGGGTTCTTCTTTAGTTATCTTACTCATAATTCTTTAACCTGTGATGTTACTACTTTACTGTTTTACCTATCCGTTTCATTGCTAACCAACGTCCATTATTTTTTGTGCCGTATTTTCACCGCTTTTAAATGCCTGATCAGTCCATTGATAGCCCCAGTCTCCATACCGGCCACAATAGTTTATCCCTATATCATCCAAGTAGCCATGGACGGTTTCCAGTGCCTCCCGGCGATCCAAATCAAAAATAATATTGGCGTATTTGATAAATAAGGTACTGGTATGTAATATCGTATCCCTTTCACGGATTAATCCGCAACGCTTCAAATCTGCAATCACCGGTTCAATACAATCTTCCGGGCTTCTATCCACAGGCCGATATTTATCAGAGAAATAAATTTCTGCCTGAATGCTTCCTCCACCCGGTGGAACGTTATTGGGCGACATATGATGAGGAAAACTCAACCTTGTGAAAATAATATCCGGATCATAAAAATAGCTCCATACCGCTTCGGTAAAATCATCTCTGTCTAAACCAATGTTAACAATGATACAGCTTGTGCATGCTAACTTTTTTCCTGCTTCAACGATATCATCGGGTACACCATCAATGATATTAGTCACGAGTTCAGGCAGCGGTATGGATGAAATAACCTCATCATAATCCACACTTTCACCGTTTTCAAAGTCTATGAGCTTATCTTTTGGATCAATTCGCGTAACTTTATGGCTTAAATTTATTTCTGCCAGACCCCTAAATTTTTCAAGATAATGAACGAAACCATGGTTGGTCGGATACCTGAATTTATCCACATAATGAACGTCAGGAGTAGATGGCTCAAGTGCGCCCTTCAGCACCTCCTGCAAATCAGGTTGATAAAGCCTGGGACCCAGCCAATCAATATCCATATATTCAGCATCTACGGTATGATATTTCTTACCATACACCATTGGAAAAGTCTCAGCAAAGGTTTTTCCAAAT
>DATGTY010000021.1:0-2743 GCA_035301605.1 Chitinophagaceae bacterium
CTTGTTGTATCATATTTTCAAGATACTACATTTCAATGTTTTTGCGAAGTTTTCTGACAACAGAATATTTCTTCTTTCAATAAAAAAATCCCGACTTTTCAAGGAAAAATAAATTGAAGGGAAAATTAAAAAAGCCCACAGAATCAATGTTCTATGAGCTTTTATGTCGAAATAGTAGCGAGATCGGGATTTGAACCCGAGACCTCAGGGTTATGAATCCTGCGCTCTAACCAACTGAGCTACCTCGCCAAATATTTTTTTCTAATTAAAGAACTATTTTTTCAGGAAGATGAATCCTGCTGCGCCTCAGGCGGATACCTCAGCATGAAATCAAATTCGGGCGCAAAGATAACATTTCAACAAAATATAACAAGCCGGTTCTTTAAATTTCTTGGAAGTTTCTTTCTTTCAGAAGCGTTAAAACCCACTCACAGCAATACCAATAGACAAAGGTCTTATTTTTGCGCCGGCATTGGGTTTCAGTAACGGGGTCAAACTATAACTGGCAAAAGCTGCAAAATGGCCATAGCCAATTCTGAAAGTCCCGGCAACACGCCATTTCTCAAAGTATTTATTGTTTTTCACCTTTTCCGTTTGTTTATAGCCGGAAACAGATCTTTTCGCCTTCGAATGTGCATTAATCATTGCACCAAACTTTAATCCTATAGCAGCCTTAAAACCAGTGTTGGCATTATTACTAATACTGCGATATCTCAATTCAACAGGGATTTCAAGATAAGTATTGATGAGTTTAAAACTTTTATTTAGGGTATCAGGACTAAAGTTTAATTCAGAGCCTTCTCCCCATATTTCAGCTTTCTGATTATCAAAAGACATATGGCTAGCACTTATTCCAAGTCCGGGAGCTACACTAAAATGAGAATCATCTCCAAGTGCAATATCATAGGTAAACGCAATATTAATACCATGAGAGAAGCCTCCGGTGTTTACACTATCGGGAGCTCCCATCCACATATCATAAGTAAAGCTGGCTACAATGAAGTCTTTAGAATGTTTCATTACCACCGTTTTAGGTGACTGAGCCAGAGCCTCCATAGAGACAAAAGCAAGAAAGAAAAAAGATAGAACTATTTTTTTCATGATAATTATTGTATTTTAGAACAAAAGAAAGCTTTCTAAGTGGTCAAAGATAGGATTTTCACAATAAATATCAACAGTAGTCAATTTAAGTCCTTAAATATTTACCTACTTTTGTAAAACTATTAAATGAGTTGACATGGCAGCAATGCGACAAACACAGCAACAAAAGATGTTGCAAAAGTTATCTCCTCAGCAGATTCAGCTAATGAAACTGCTACAGGTACCTACTGCCAATTTGGAAGAGCGAGTAAAAGAAGAGATTGAGGATAACCCGGCATTAGACTACGGAGAGGAGGAAGAAAAGGAAGATGAATTTGCAGATGATAATGAAAACATAGAGGATGATTCAACAAATGAGGAACAAGATGAATTAGACCTTTCTGATTATTTGGGAGATGATGAAATTCCGGATTATAAAGTAAGAGGAGAAAAATATTCCGGAGAAGAAGAAGAAAAAACCATCCCTGTTCGGGTAGAAAATACTTTTCATGACCATTTAGAAACCCAATTATCCTTACTCCAGCTCTCTGATAAAGAGACAAAAATAGCGAGGCAGATTGTTGGTAGCTTAGATGATGCCGGATATTTGCGCAGAGCGCCCGAATCTATTTCTGATGATCTTGCTTTTACCGGTAACGTAAATGCCGATATAGAAGAAATAAAAGACATTATCAAGAAAGTACAGGAATTTGACCCTCCGGGGATCGGCGCCAAAGACCTTCAAGAATGTCTGCTTATACAAATCAGAAGAAAAGACCAGGATGATCCAATAGTAAAAGCCGCAACAAAAATATTGGAAAACCAGTTTGATGCTTTTTCCAAAAAACATTATCAAAAAATTTGTAAATCTTTAAATATCTCCCGAGAGGAGCTTAAAGAGGCAATAGATGAAATCATCAAACTAAATCCGCGTCCCGGAGGCAATTACGGCAGTGTTAATAAAGCCAAAAGCTATGTCGTTCCTGACTTTTTCATCATTATGAAAAATGGCGCCCTTGATCTTACTTTAAATAGCATGAATGCCCCGGAATTACACGTTTCCGGCAGCTACAAAGAAATGCTTAAAGCTTATGATGAAAGTAAGAAAAAAGACAGACAAAAGAAAGAAGCTGTCATGTTTATTAAACAAAAAATAGACGCAGCGAAATGGTTCATTGATGCAATTAAGCAACGACAACATACCTTATTGAGTACAATGGAAACCATCATGAATTATCAGGAAGAGTTTTTTCTGACGAATGATGAGACTTCACTCAAACCAATGATACTGAAAGATATTGCTGACCGTACGGGTTTAGATATCTCTACAATCTCCCGTGTAGCCAACAGCAAATACGTACAAACAGAATATGGTATATACAAATTAAAGTATTTCTTTTCTGAATCTCTTACCAAAGAAAGCGGAGAAGAAGTTTCTACCCGGGAGGTAAAAAAAGTACTACAAGATATAGTCGATGATGAAAACAAGAAAAAGCCGCTGAGTGATGAACGTCTCACCAAGAAATTGAAAGAAAAGGGCTATAAAATTGCAAGAAGAACGGTAGCAAAATATAGAGAACAATTAGAGATTCCTGTGGCTCGATTAAGAAAAGAATTGTAAATCCTCATTCATACATGACACCTTCCACAAACGGACAAACAA
>DATGTY010000022.1:0-2632 GCA_035301605.1 Chitinophagaceae bacterium
CCCGATGTGAATTGGAAATCTGACAGATTAAATAAGGTTGAATTTTCTTATAATAATTTCACAGGAACTATACCAAGTAGTTGGAGTTCTCTTGATAATGATAATAACAATTTACATCAAATTAGCATACAGGAGAATGAATTATACGGAATGATTCCTTTGTGGATGGGGGATATACAGCAACTTGATAGGTTGAATATTTCTAATAATCATTTTACATTTTGTGATATTCTTCCTACGTATGATGCTATAAAAGCAAATGTATCCACTCCTGTGCTATATGGAAAGGGAATGTATACCATAGCTCCTCAAAAACCTTTTGGAAAGAAAAAGGAAAAGACAGTAGATAAGGGAGATGATCTTACATTGGATTTAAGCAAGTTTGATTATGAAGGAAATCAGTACCAATGGCTAAAAGATGGATCTAAAATTTCGGGGGCAAATTCCCATACGCTGGTCATTAAAAATGTGAATGTTAGTGATGCGGGCGAATATCATCTGGCCGTAAGCAATCCGGCTCTGCCTGAATTGGGAACTCATAATAGTCAGCCCATCACCGTGCAGGTGGTTAATAATGGCGGAAACCAAAGCCGGCCGGATAGCCTTCCTGCCCCAGAACTAATTTCCCCAACGGATGATGATGCCAAAGTTCCGACTACCTTGTCTTTTAAATGGCATTCCGTTGATGCCAATCAATATATCCTGCATATTTCGAGAGCCAATAAAAAGGGAAAACATGAGGAGTTCTTCTATTCTAATAATGAAGACATAACTATAACAGATACAACCATTACCCTAAGCACTAAATCTGTACCTGACCGGATCCATTCATGGCGGGTCCGTGGTGTCAAGGATGCGGTGCCTGGAAAATGGAGTTCAATTTGGCAGTTTGTAACAAAAAGCAATGCCGATGATTCTTCTGATTCAGCCACGACCGTATCATACCAAAAGGGCTGGAACCTGGTGAGTATTCCCCGTAACGAAGAGGACAAGTCTTTTGATGATATATTTGAAGATATTGCCGACAATTCAATTTACAGCTTTGATGGTACTTATACTCCCGATTCTAAGCTGGTTCCGGGTAAGGGCTATTGGATAAAATTGCTTTCAGATCAACAGGCTGCCTTTGAAGGAGCCCCTCTTAAATCTTTAGAACTCTCTGTTGAATCAGGCTGGAATTTAATCGGGACTCTGATGAACTCTGTTGACGTAAAAAAAGAAATATCGGATTCTAATAATATCATCGCCAAAGTTTGTCTCCCCGCAGGCGAATCAATTTCAAAACTTAATTGTAAACCAGTTACGACTCTTAAGCCCGGAAAGGCTTATTTCTTACAAGCTACTGATTCCGGAACTATTAGCATGGATTAGTGTTTTCACAATTTTTTTAAAGGTTGTTATAAGCTAAGATAGGAAAATAAAAAGCCTTCCTATGCTTGGCTTGGGCTTTGTCCCAAAAATCATTTAGTAAATATCATCTACGAAACAATAAAATCAGTTCTCTTCTTATGAAAAAGTATATCTATCTACTACTATTGCTATATATTGCTGCCGCATGCAGCTCGTCAACATCTACCCACACAGATAGCAGTGCCAAAGGTAACATACCCAATATTACCGACGAGATAAGTAACGATATAACAATTAGTGATGGCACCCATTCCAGGATGCTGACTTTTGGTATTCACGATCAGGCAACAGACAGTCTGGATCAAGTTTTAGATATTGAAAGCCCTCCCTTTAATCCGTCGGGAACCTTTTTTGCACACTTTTTGACTCCCGATCATAAGCTTTTTAAAGATATTAAATCCAGCAAAATAACGAAGGCTCATTGGCCCCTGGCGTTTTCGGGAGAGGGGAAACGAGATATTGAATTATCCTGGGATTGGGATAGCAAGGCAGGGGAGTTGGAAGGAGCTATTACCTTGCAGGATCGGCTAAAAGATCCTAAAGTTGTTGTTAATATGTTAACTGAAAACAGCTACGCAGCACAAACTGATTCTATTAATGGTAAGCTGTTTATTGTATATCACAACAATAAGTAACATCAATTTAAAAGGTTGTTGGTTGATTATACAACGATACCAAATTGCTGGTAATCTCGTGCAAAATTAGCAAGAATACTTCTTCTCAGTGGTTGACTAACGAGAGTTGTATAGAACGCAGGTTTTTTATATAGGGTGGCTGAAAAATGCTTCTTCCTTCGAAGTTCTGCCTGGGCTTCAGTAAAAAGGCAGACGGAGTTTCGCAAAGGCTCCTCACACTGAAATTAAGATACCGAGTAAAATCTACTCACTAAGGTGAAATAGATCTTCCACTTGCATAAACAATAGTGTCCAAAATGTTTTGAACGTGGTTCTAAAACAGTACTTAGAACTTTTTAAAATAATTTAATGATCAATATGTCTTTGCAAGAACCTCATGGGCTTTCATTGTCCTGAAGTAAGTCGGATGAGGCAAGCAGCTGCCTTTAGTTGCGTTAGAGGGTTATTATCAAATTCGGGACAATGACAAGAGGCTGGAGGTTGGGTCTTATCCCTGGTTCATTGCGAACGGTTCACGATAAGGACTCTTTTATGAACAACCGTTGCCGTTTAATGAATTTATAGTTGTAAAAGCACATCAAAAGAGT
>DATGTY010000023.1:0-5416 GCA_035301605.1 Chitinophagaceae bacterium
ATGGCGCTATTGAGAAAGAAACAAGCAGCGACATGGCCGTAGCAATCATCACTGTTACCGTAAATTGCCTTAAAATATCAGGTACCAACCCGGTAGCCAATGAAATAGGTAAGAAAACCACAATAATAACTAACGTAATTCCCATGACTGTAAATCCAATCTCTTTTACCCCATCATAGGCTGCACGCACTTTATTCTTTCCCATTTCCATATGTCGATGGATATTTTCAATCACCACAATCGCATCATCCACCAAAATACCTACAACAAGAGACAGTCCAAGAAGAGACATCAGGTTTAAGGTAAACCCTAACGCATACATTCCAATAAAAGTAGCAATCAGAGACAGTGGAATAGCCACCAAAGTAATGGCAGCATTACGTAGGCTATGCAAGAAAAACAGCATAATAATAGCCACCAAAATAATAGCTAAGAATAAATCATGCATTACATTGTCTGCGGCATTCAAAGTATAATCGGAACTATCACTGGCTACAATGATATTCAAACCTTGAATGGCGTAATCTTTCTCCACCTTATCAATGGTATTGGTTACCCTTTCAGAAACAGACACCGCATTCGCATCAGACTGTTTATACACTTGCAATAAGATAGTACTTTTTTGATTTATACGCGATATTTTTTCAACATCTTTCGTACCATCCTCTACATAAGCAATATCACTAAGCCTTATCATCTTACCGGAAGCCGTTTGAATAGGTAGGTTTCTTAGCTCACTCAAAGTTTCTAATTTTCCGGAAAGCCTAATAGTAATTTTACTATCCCTTGTCTCTATATTCCCGGTAGGAAATTCCATATTGGAAGCTGAAATAATTTGCTGTACCTGACTAATAGTCAAGCCATAAGCTTTCAGTTTCTCCGGTACAACATTTACCTGAATCTCTCTTTCTTGTCCACCAACCATCTCTACCTTTGCAACGCCCTGCAGACGAGAAAAAACAGGTTGGATTTTCTGATCCAGCAATTGATATAATTCCTTTGAAGAAAGTTTTTCGGAAGTCACCGAAAGGTTGATGATAGGAACATCATCCAAAGAGAATTTTACAATAGTCGGTCGTTCTGCATCTTCAGGCAAATCATTCAATACAGCATTTACCTTTCTTTGCGCATCATTCACCGAATAATCCACATCTGCATTATTTGTCAGCGTAATCATGACCACTGAGGCGCTCTCCATAGATTTGGATTCTATCTTCTTCACATTTTCCAGAGAGGCAACTGCGTCTTCTATTTTTTTAGTCACCGAGTTTTCCACCTCTGAGGGAGCAGCTCCCGGATAAACAGTCTGAACTGTTATTACATTTACATCAAAATCAGGCACTAGTTCATACCCTAATTGAGAGTATGCAAAGACTCCTCCCAGCGTTAAGATGATAAACAAGACAATAATCAGACTGGGTCGTTTTATAGATACTTTTGCTAATTTCATTTTTGAATCTTTTACCCTGTTTATTTGATAATTTCAATGGGGCTGTTGTTTTCAAGATTTATTTGTCCGGCAGTAATCACCACATCACTATCATTTAATCCGGAAATCACTTCTACATATTTACCGGATACACGCCCGGGGATAACTTTCGTAGAGTAAGCTTTCCCTTCTTTGGCAACAAACACGGTATTGGAACTTATACTACCAACAAAAGCGTCTCTGGGGATGACCAATGTCTTAGATGAATCTTTTCTTCCAAAATAAGCGGTACCATACATTCCGGCTCTTAGTGTCTTATCTTTATTCTGAATCTCTAATTCTACAGGGAAACTTAAATTCCCATTTGCCTTAGGCGCAATAAAGGTTACTTTTCCGGACCAGTTTTCATTAGGCAATGCACTTGCCAATACCTCTACCTGCTGGCCGAGGGAAACCCCGCCTATATTTTTTTCATCCACATCAACTTTTAGTTTTAGAGAAGAAACATCCACAATATCAAACAATTCACTACCAGGTGAAACATACGCACCCGATTCTACATTTCTGGTATTGACAATTCCGGCAAAAGATGCCCTGATATTTACATCAGTTGCAGCTATCTTTGCACTCTCCAAATTACTTTTGGCATTATCAAGCTGAAGTTCAACCTGATCCAGTTTTTGTTTGGTTACTCCTCCCGTAGCATAAGCACTCTTAAATCGCTTTAACTCAGCTTTTGCATTTTGAAATACAGCCTTGGCATTTGCAACATCTACCTCCTGCCGGTCAGATTCAATGATGGCCAGCACCTGACCGGGACGCACAAAGTCTCCTTCATCAACCAAAACCTTCGTTACACGACCTGATGTTTCTGCAGAAATTTTCACTTCCTGTTTAGGAGCAAAAACACCATTTACATGATACCCTAAACGTAGATTCTGATAAGAGACTGTATCTACATAAACTGCAACAGAAGCATTTTCCTGTGCAACGATAGAAGTAATAGCCTTACTTTCGGCTTTGTTATTTTGCAACACATAAGCTATGCCACCAACAGCAAGAGCGATAACAATAATGGAAATAATAGCTTTTTTCATTTTTATAATATTATAAGAATTTAAAAAATAGATTTTATATTTATTAATTTGTATAGAAAGTTTTCAATTTACCTTTTGCCTTCACCAACTGAATTTCAGCAACTTTATAATTCATCATGGCATCAGTGTAATTATTCTGAGCCTTTGCATAAGCATTTTCAGCATCCAATAAATCGGTTAAGGAAGCCAAACCGTTTTTATAATTATTCTCCACATTTTCCAATACATCTTTAGATAACTTTACATTTTCTTCCTGCGTATGTAAAGTAATTAGAGAATTCTTCACCTGTTTATGTGCATTCTTATTAGCCAGAGCTAAGGATAATTTGGTATTATCCAAATCCTCTCTATTTTTTTCTATTTCTATTTGCGCTTGTTGCACCTTGGCTTTATTATTAAACCCGGTAAAAAGCGGAATACTCAGATTAAGTCCCACCGCAGAATAATTGGACCAATTGACACCCTGATGATTTCCTGCAAATACAGGCATCTTATCTCCTAAACCGGCATAGCCGTAATTAGCTGTCAAAGACAAAGTCGGATATCCTTTAGCTTTTATCACCTGTTTATTAAGATGTAATAATTCACCCTGTTTTTTTAATACTTGAACCTCAGCTAATTGATTATAATTCACGCCTTCTTCTAATGCCAGTCGGGAATTTACTTCAAAAGTGTCATCCGGAAGCTGTATATTCCGGCTAATATCCATTCCTATTAAAAATTTAAGGGAGTTTTTCTGTTTGGATAAGGAGTTAATTAATTGTTGTTTCTGACTCGACAAGTTATTCAGATTTACATTCATTCGGTCTAAGTCAATCTTTTTTGATAGCCCATTTTCATACAAACTTTGCAATATATCTCTTGTCTGACTTGTATTCTCAATGGTTTTTTCCACTGTTTTTATCTGAGATTGTATTCTAAACACTTCAAAATAACAAGTGGCTACTTTCTCGATAACTTTTTCATCTGTTAGCTCCTTATTAATTTCATAAAATTCTTTGGTTGTTTTTGCCGCCTTCAAACCTTGAAATACAGCCATATTAAAAAGCTGCTGGTTCAATTGTACCGTAGCAGAGCTTTGCCAGGGACGCCCCATTTCAATCACCATGGTTTCCCCATTCATCGTCAGTGCCGTCTTTTGAAGAAGCGCATTATAGGTCATTCCGCCTTCCACACTAATATGAGGCAAAGCATTAGAAAGGGATTCCTTTATTTGATAATCACTATTTTCCACATCCAACCGGGCTTTAACGGCAGTAGCCTTATTCTCCAAAGCATAATTTATAGCCTCTTTAAGACCTAAAACATCTTGAGAAAAGCCGGATTGACTAAAAATTAGCGAAAGAATAATAATGGAAATGATCTTTTTCATTATCTAAATTTTTTCTTGTTTGCAATTTTTCTATCGATGGGCAAAGTTGCAACAGGGAAAAAAAATTTAAAAGCATGAATAAGATGAAACGGACAAATTTAGAGGTGAGTCAACCCATATAAAAATTAAAAAGGAATACCAAACACGGCTTCTAAGCCACGCGTTTTTTAGACAGACTAACTAGCATTAACAACCAAGCAGCAATAAGGAACAATCCACCTAAAGGTGTGATGACTCCCAAACCTGTAGGAATAGTATTTCCAGATGCCTGCATGAAAGTAATGAGATATAAAGACCCACTAAAAAGTAATATCCCTACAATAAAAAACAGCCCGGAGAGCGACATCAATTTATCCTGAAAACGATGATAAAGTATCCCTACCGCTAACAATGCAAACACATGATAGAACTGATATCTTACTCCTGTTTGATAGGTTTCTATCATCTCAGGAGTAGCTATTTTATGTAATCCGTGAGCACCAAAAGCACCCAATGCTACAGCTAATGCGCCAAGTAGCGCTCCAATAATTAAATAAGTTTTGTGCATGACTGTATTTTTTCAGTTAAAGAATGAACATCAAATTTGATAGGATCTATAATTAATTGCGCTTGCCCATAAAAAGGTTTTCTTTCTTCCAATTTTTGACAAACATACTCCTTAAGTTGCTCTTCATTTAGATTTTTTAAAAGCGGACGAATATTCTTTTGTTCTTTTACTCTATCAACCATTATTCCGGGAGATGCATTCAACCAAATAGTTAAACCCAATTCTTTCATCAAGGACATATTGTCCATAAAACAGGGAGTTCCGCCTCCGCAGGAAACAAGCACATTTTCATTCTCAGATACTTTTTTCAGATACTCCGTTTCTAATGATCTAAAATAATTTTCTCCAAATTTTTCGAATATCTCAGGAATATTCAAACCTTCTTCTGCTTCAATCACCTGATCTAAATCATAAAAAGGCAGATCTAATGTAGATTTCAATTTTTGTCCCCAGTAAGTTTTCCCGGCGCCCATAAAGCCTAGCAAATAAATTCTCATGCTCATTTAATAAATTTCAATCTAAAAAAAAGACCACCTTTTCTAAATAGCTACCGATTTTTATTTTTCTTATTCACTTTTCTATTATGTCGAATAGAGACAGTCAATAAAAAGGCAAAGCCCAAAATAGCTACACTTGAACCAATAATGGCAATAATATTCCCACTCTGCCATCCTTTATACAAAGCAAATACAGGAACCAATATAAAGAGAGAATAAGCCACAATATAAAAAAGGCTTATCTTCTGATCATCATCTGTTGGTTCAAAGTTCATACACAATAGGATTTTAAATATTCTTTCATTTCTTTCTGATATGCGGATGCTTTTTCAGCCGATTTAGCTGCATAATCCTCACTGGAACCTGCATAAATAATGGACCGGGAGGAATTCACCAATAACCCTGCGTCATTATTTAGTCCTAACTCTGAAATTCGCTGCAGGTTTCCCCCTTGTGCACCCAGTCCGGGCACCA
>DATGTY010000024.1:0-3530 GCA_035301605.1 Chitinophagaceae bacterium
CCTTCTTTATCAATGAAAATAGTAGTAGGGAAAACGTGAATATCAACCGGTAAGTTTGGAAATACCTTCTCAGTTAATTTGGGATCAGAATAAGATACACCTGCATAAAGAACAGGGTAGTTGATATCAAAATGGGTAAAAAATGAGTTTAAGGCTTGTTTTGATTCCTGGAAGTCTGCCGTTCTCTCAAAAGCTACTCCAATTAATTCCACGCCTTTGTCTTTATTTTTCTTATAATAAGGTGCCAGGTAACGTGTCTCATCCATACAGTTAGGACACCAGGAGCCTAAAATTTGTATGACTACTACTTTTCCATCATAAGTACTGTCATTAATAGAAACTTCCTTTCCTGTGCGGAAATCTTTTAAACTAAAGTCCGCTTTTACCGAACCTTGAGGAATGTTTTTCACAGCATAAGCTTTGGGCAGAGAATCATATTTTCTTTTGGATGCTAACCAAGATCTGGGATTACTGTTAATCGAATACATTAAGCCGTTGCTTAATTTCTTCTGGGAGCTGTCAAGTTGTGCTGTGAAAAACAGTGCATGACAGCCGTCAAATCCGGATAATTTCAAGGTGTCTCCGCTTATGACGCCTTGTAAATATCTGTAGTCGCCTACGGGAGTAAGAAAGGTTCCTGTTACGCGATTTCCTTCCTGTTGAAATATGCCAATAGCTTTTCTCTGATTCTCGCCAGTTCCAAAAGTGGTGGCCCATGTTCCGTCTATGTTGCCGTTTGCTTTCTCGTATGCAGGAATTCTGGTGCTGTCATTAGGTATTGCAATAAAAGGCATCTCCTCTTTTTTAGAACCATATTCTTTTATCCAGGAACCTTCTAATGTTCCTTCCTGGGTTATTTTGGCATTGAAGTGGGAGCCAAAGAAGGGCATTTGTATAAAAATAGAATCCTTCTTAATCTTAATACTATCTACACGTAAACTCGCGTTAGCATTGGTGATGTAGATAACCTTTTGATTCGCACTATCAGTTAGTTTGAAATTAAAAATAACCTGTTTCCCATCTTCACGTTGTAATTCTGCTCGCCAGGTTCCATTCTGAAGTTTAGATTGTTGTTTAGTTTTACATTGAGATAGAAGAAAAACGATACCGAGAAATCCCAGTAACGCTAAAATTTTTCTTAGTGATTGTGTTTTTTTCATTGTGTTTAAATTTAATGCTGCTTTTAGTTAAAAGGATTAAATACTTTCTGAAACAATTTACGAAAAATATGTAGTTATAATGGTAATATCAGAAAGTGTGCTGTGTTATTTTTAATCTGCATCAAACCATAATTGGGTTGTCAACAAATCAGGACCTTGCTGTTTAATAGCATCCTGATAGCTTTCGGCGTTTAAGGATTGTTCCGTTCCTGGATATAAGAAGCGTAAAGGCATTTTTCCATTCAATACACCGGCTACTGCAGGCTGTAATTGAGGATAATCTAGTCTTCTCCATTCTGCAAAGGCTTCCAGTCCTTGACCAAATAGCGCAATCCATTTTTGTACGCCAATAGATTTTTTATAATTATTAGGGTTGTATTTTACACTGGATTGTGCCAGATAAGCAGTGATGTCTGTTTGACTGATTTCATATTGATTTAAAGAAGCAGTGATAGCGTTTTTGTATAGCTGGGATGCATCTCCACTAATAAAACCTCTTTCTACTGCTTCGGCTTTATCAAAAAGCACTTCTGCATAGCTCATGATGATAGCAGGGGAGTGTTGTTGGGTGAAATATTCTCCCGGCTTGGATGTCTTGTAAAATCCTAAGGAGCTGGCATCGCCCGCTAGTAATCCATTGGGAATTCCCACATAAACCTGATCGGTTGAATCCTGTGTAGGAGCCGCATAAATCGGTAAGCGTGGGTCATTCAATTCAAAAAGTTTATCCACTATTGTTTTACTTATTCTATAATCATCACGAGTCAGAAATTGTTCATAAAGTGGATTGTCATTTGGTGAATCTTCATAAACTAGTTGTGCTGTTTCCTGATTACTTCCAATATAGTTGTTCCCGTTTTGTTCTATATTAGTCAATGCAGTCTGGGCTTTTTGCGGTGCCTTATCTGCTATTCTGAGTGCAATTCTTAACCTTAAAGAATTAGCAAATTTTTTCCATAAAGAAATATCTCCCTGGTAAATAATATCTCCCTGAATTGATTCTCCATTTGGATCCAGAAGTTGTTGAGCAGTCTTTAAATCATTTAAGAGACCTTCATAAACTTCTTCTTGTGTTTGATATTCTGGATCAGCATATTCTCCAATATTTATAGATTGTGCATAGGGAATTGAGCCAAAAACATCTGTTAACAGACAATAATTCCAGGATCTCAATACCATTGCCACACCTCTGAAATTTTTATTTTCTTCTGAAATCTCTATGATTTTATCTAAATTAACAAGACTTCCGGTGTAAAGCGTAGTCCATAAATTCTGAAAACTACTTCTGGTAAAAATATAACGATCTTCTTCGGTATATTGAATCGCTGACCAGTATTGCACGAAAAGATTTGAAGGATTAGATTCATTTACATTCCAATAGGCGTCGGTAGCCGTTTTAATTGCCCCTGTTAATAAATAAGCCGGTTGGGGATTTTCTACTTCATTGGGATTTTGATTGATATCGCCCAATTCGTCTTTACAAGAAGTAGCTCCAGTCAGAAGGATTACTCCTATAAAGTATAATGTTATTTTTTTTAAGTCCATTTTATATTGTTTTTATTGTAGTGATTTCTTAGTATTCCTTATGTGTACTAAAACTTAAGATTGAGGTTGATGCCTATGCTGCGAACAGAGGGAATAGCGAAGTGCTCCAGACCTTGGGCATTTCCTGTATTGAACGCATTTTCAGGATCTATGTTAGGTGTGTTTTTACTGATTATCCATAGGTTTCTTCCTACTAAGGCAACCGTCGCACTCTGTAAACCAATGCGATGAATAAAATCGGAAGGTAATTGATAACCGAGTTTTACCTCTCTTAGTTTTACATAAGATGCGTCGTAAACGTATTCTGCATCTACATTTCTAACAGTCTTATAATAATCCTGTGCCGGAATGATGGTTGTGTTTTCTTTCCCATCTTCATGAACACCTTCTGCAATAATACCATCTTCATGTATCGTTGCTCCGCCGGGTGCTGAAGAAGCTCCTTCAGGAAGTGCTACTGCTTGCTTGCTATTATCGTTTCCGGGATAATAGTATGATAGACCACCGTGTTCCGCATCTCTACCCGGTAAAGTGGAGGCTAATACTCCGGTAAATTGACCATATCGGTTGGTTACCGAGAATAAAGATCCTCCTACGTTAGCATCTACAAGGAAACTTAAATTGAAATTCTTCCATGAAAAGCTATTATTGATACTGCCTAACCAGTCGGGAGTATATTTGCCCAGATAAGCCTTATTAGGACTAACTACAGGTCTTCCACTGGCATCAATAATAATTTGGCCTGATTCATTTCTTTTGTAAGTCGTTCCAAACAACATTCCATAAGCTTTTCCTTCGGCTGCTAATACCTGAACTGTTCCTTCA
>DATGTY010000025.1:0-7549 GCA_035301605.1 Chitinophagaceae bacterium
CGATTACGCCGCAAGAGGTATCAGCAGCCATTTTAGCTGTAGGAGCTATTATATCAATCATCGGTGCGTTAATCGTTTTTAGGAAATGGACGGGAGGCGAGCATTATGTCGAGAAATATGTAATGGCATGGGCCGGAGGAATCTTATTGCTGCTTTTAATCCAGGTAGTTATATTAAGTATGTTTAATTAGTCTTTTTAATAATCAAATACAACAATCACATGTTACAATCAAGAACACAAAAAACAATGTTGGCCTTAGCCATAGTTATGGCTTTAGGTGTATTCGTATTTCCTCAGGCGAGTATGGCTCAGATAAATACTGGACTGAGTGCCGCTGCTCAGCAAATTTCCGGAGCGAACACCATGGTCAGTAAATTAGTAATGGCGATAGGTGGAATTATTGGTCTCGTAGGTGGTATCAGAGTGTATATTAAATGGAATAACGGGGAAAGAGAAATCCAGAAAGAAATTGTCGGATGGGCTGGTGCTTGTCTCTTTTTGGTACTTACCGGAGTAGTCCTTCAGGCCTTTAATATTGCTTAGCGCCCTTAGCTAAAAGGGAAGAATGTTTCCTCTTCCCTTTTATTCATTTTTAAGGTATTAAAATAATTATGATGGAAAACTTTGTCATCTATAAGGGACTTCAACGTCCTATTGTTTTTAAAATGCTTAAAGGAAAATACATCTATTGGGGAGTCGGGTCATTGATTGCCGGATTAGTCATAGGTGGTATTATTGCGGCTACCGTGTCTTCTATAGGTGGTATTATTGCAGCCGGGGCGGTTACTGTTCCGCTTTTCATGTATACACTGACGAAGCAGAAGAAAGGACTTGATAGCAAGAACATTAACAGAGGAATTTTTATAGTTCCTCCGGAAAGCTCATTGTCCTATTTCTCAATGATAATGAAAAAACAAAAAAATGAAGAAGCAGAAATTTAAAAGTCCTTTTATTGGGATCGAAAATCATTCAGGAGACAATGGGGACGATATACCGGTGTTGTATTCTAATGATGGAGCAATGTCTGTTATCCTAAAACTGGATAATCTTGCGACAGAATACTGTGCTAACGAAGACTATTATCGCTTCTATCATTATGTTTTTGGACAAATAGTTAAACTACTGGGAGACGGCTTTATTATCCAGAAAACAGATATTATTTCACAGGCCGAGTATAGAGGGGGAAAAGCAAATAATGGAGATCATGATTACCTCACTACCAAATATTTTGATTTTTTTAATGGCAGGACTTATAAAGGGATCAATACCTACCTCACCCTGACCAAAGAGAGCAGTAAAAAATCAAATTTGTTTAGTGCTAATGGAGGAACCTCCATTAAGGATTTCCTTCTAAAAGTGAATAAGGTCTTAGATACTATTTCCAATAATAATCTGAGTTATTTAGTTTTAAGTAAAGCAGAAATAAAGCGGCTTTTTCATCGTTTTGAAGCATTCAATTTTGGCGATAGTACTTTCTCTTTCTGTAATATAGAAAGTGACGAAAGTAGCTTGCGGTTTGACGATGTAGAGGTCAAATCTATTTCTGTAATAGATTTAGATGAAATGAATTTACCCAATGACATTGGTGCCTATTCATTTTCACAAGAACTCGGAGATAAATTTCCGGTGGATAATTTGGATTTTCTTACGAAGATACCTGCACAGACTGTTGTTTATAATCAGATCATTAAAATCCCTAACCAAAGAAAAATTAAGAACGATTTAGAGGTTAAAAACAAGAGGTTACAGGGTATTCCGGACGCCAATAACAGATTATCTATGCAGGATATCGACAGTATGTTCGTGGATATAGCTCAGAATAATGAGTTACTCGTTTACTGTCATTTCAATATTATGGTTGCTGACCATTCTGAAAACATCGAAAAAGCGATTAATTCTGTAGAAAATAATTTATTTACAATAGGAATTATACCGGGAAAGAATAATTACAACCAGATGGAGCTGTACAGAGCTGCAATACCCGGGAATGCGTCTGAATTAAAACCTTATGATTTATTCCTGACATCGAGACCTGCAAGTATCTGCTTTTTTTTTAAGGAAGCCCTGCCGTTAAGTGATGATTCTGATTACCAGTTGTTTTTTACTGACAGGCAGGGCATTCCGTTAGGTATAGATACCAGTGAGTTACCCATGCAGACCGGGAGGATCTCCAATAGGAACAGATTTATTCTTGGTCCCTCCGGTTCAGGAAAGTCTTTTTTTACCAATTCTTATTTGAAGCAATGTTATGAGCTTGGAGCAGATGTAGTCATAGTAGATACCGGAAACTCTTATTCCGGGCTGAGTAAATATGTAGGAGGAAAATATATCACCTATACAGAGGAAAACCCTATTACCATGAATCCCTTTAAGATTAAGGAAGTGGAAAATAATGAAGAAAAGAGACAAATGGTTAAGGAGCTCATTGGGTTGATTTGGAAAGGAGCGGATGGCTATTTAACTCAGGTTGAAGATGATGTAATATCCAAGTGTGTGAGCCACTATTACGCTGCGTTTTTTAAAAAAGTAGATGCTCAGGAGAAGGAGGTTACCTCTTTAAGCTTTAATTCCTTTTATGAATTTAGTTGTGAAGCTATAGATAGGATAAGGAAAGAGGAGAATATATCCTTCAATTTGGATGAATATAAGTTTATCCTTAAGAAGTTTTACAAAGGGGGGATCTATGATACTATTCTGAATGATGAATTTGACAGTACATTGTTTGATGAAAAATTTATCGTATTTGAAATCGATAATATTAAAGAACACAAATTGCTCTTCCCAATTACTACGCTGATCATTATGGATGTTTTTATTCAGAAAATGAGGCATAAAAGTAATAAGAAGATACTCACCATTGAGGAAGCATGGAAGGCGATTGCTTCCCCTATGATGGCCAGTTATATCCTTTACTTATATAAAACATGTAGAAAATTTGGAGGAGAAGCCATAGTAGTGACTCAGGAATTGAACGATATTATAGGTAACGAAATCGTTAAGGACTCTATTCTAAGTAATTCAGACACAATATGCCTGTTAGATCAGACCAAATTCAAAGATACGTTTGACGACATAGCAAAGCTACTTGCGCTTAATAATGTAGAACAACGAAAGATTTTTACTATCAACAAATTAGATAATAAACAAGGTAGGAATAAGTTCAAGGAAGTTTATATCAAAAGAGGGCCTATAGGCGAAGTGTATGGGGTTGAAGTACCTCTTGAGGAATACCTCTCTTACACCACTGAAAGAAGCGAAAAAGAAGCAATGGAGATTTACTTTGACTATTATGATACCTATCAAAAGGCCATGGATGCTTTTGTCGGAGATATGAAATCCTCAGGGTTGAATTTACCTCAATTTGTAAAAGAAGTGAATAGAAACAGATCCCTCTTTTCAATGCAGGAGGAAATGATATTGATGAACGATTAGATCCTTAATGGCATGAAATACTTATCAAAATATTTAACTGCAATAATGCTTTCCCTTTTTTTTGCATGCGCTGCAATAGGACAAACTCTAACAGAGGACATTGGTCTTTCTGCTGCCATTTATTCTGCAGGACGAGCAGAGAAATCTTCCTGGAATAAGGTGCATAAGGCTCAAAAAGCGATTATTGCAGCACAGACGGCTACGACAACAGTAGTCGACAAACTTAACCAGGTACAACGCAAGATATATAAGGGATTAACTACCGTAAATAGTGCGATAAGGAGTGGCTATACCGCTGTTTATATAGGGAAATTAGTAGCAAAGACCGTAACGTACGAGGAGAAAATGATGAAAGAAGCAGGAAAGCATCCACTTGCCGCACTATGGGCTGCTAAAATTCAAAAGCGATTGGTGGAAAAATCAACGGCTTGCATTACTGACATAAACACTCTGATACTGAAAGCTAAAGATGGTAGTCTCCTTATGAGAGCAGGGGAAAGAGAGCAATTACTTTGGAATATTAAAATGGATTTAGAAGTAATGAGTGCTTTGGCTATTTCGAGTTATTATAAGATTCATTGGGTAGTCATGCAAGGTTTATTGAACGCTGTCAATCCGTTCAGCGGATATGTAGATGTGGATAAGAGACTCATGAAGGATGTCCTCAATAATTTTCAATTCTGAATCATAAATGGACATGAAAAAGAGAATAGTCATATCAATAATTACCCTTTGCTTAACAACGAGTGCTTTCGGGCAGAAACGTTTTTTTGACCCTATTAATACCGGAATATTGGTCAACAAAGCGATCCGGAATTATGACTACAATACTGAAGGGGCTAAAAAGCAAACGGCAATAGCTGTTGATATGGAAGAATTGAAGAGGATAGGTAATAAGTGTAAGGATGTCTTTGATAAACTGAATAATAAAGTGAAAGATCTTTATATCGTAGTGGCGGACGTCTATACAGCTTCGAAAATCACCAAAGGAGTAGTAAAGTGCTTTACTTATCAAAAGGAAATCCTTCATTGGGTTACTAAGAAGCCCTGGTTGGCAGTCGTCTATTATGATTATGAGGCAAAAATTATTAACAACGCACAAAGTCTTATAGAGCTCTGCACCATGTGTGTCGCTACCTACGGTACAATCAGTAAGATGTCTGTAGCAAACAGGAGAATCGTGTATGCCAGAATTAGCAATGAAATACAAAAATTGGTTGTTCAATCGGGTGCTCTTGCCGGGCTTTGCGAATGGGCTTCCAAGGGAGAAGCCTTGAAAAATGCGAAAATTCTAAGACCCTACTTTAACGATAAAGAAGCAGTAGAAGAGATAGTGAAAGAGTGGAATCAAAAATAAATTTATTCGATGATGAAAAAATATCTGTTTTTCCTGTTGTTGGTTACAACCGTGATAATCTCGGCATTCGGGAAAGGGATGGCTCAGGGAGCATTTACGCTTATAACACAGCCAAATCTATACAAAGAGGTTGGTGTAAATATGGTCTCAAGAGAAGCACATATAAGCCGTTTGAAACAGACATTAAATAGGGCAAAAAACTATAAAGAAAAAACATTGGCCGCCTGGACCACGGTAGAGCAAGTCCACAATAAGATATACGATAACCTTACCAATGTTTCAAGTGGAATCAGGGATGGAAAGACATTAGCGACGATTATGAAGAAAATACCCAAGATAGCTGAAAATGTTTTTGAAGCAGGGAAAGAGGCGACAGGGAAACCTTATTTGATTAAAGTATATAGCAGAACCGGAATGATGCTTATAGACAGGGTAGATCGCCTTAAAGACGATGTTGAAAATATTGTAGAAAGCGCCGATAAAGACATGTTAATCAATCAGGCGAGAAGAAGTGAAATACTATGGAAAATATATAAACAAGTGAAGGTAATATACAACATAAGTGAGACCATGATTTATGAATTTAAATGGTATAACCTTCAGATGGCGGTTAACGAAATAATCCCTTATAAATTTTATATGGATTTAGATAAAGGGTTGGTTGATAAAGCACTTAATAGGTTTAAATTTTAGTAGGATGTATAAAAAAGTATTCTTATTTCCGGTACTCTTACTCCCTGTCTTGAGTTATGGGCAAATCCCTGCAAGAGATCCGGGGCTTAGAGGCCAATTGAAGCGAATGGTCAGTACACAATGGGACGACTGGATGCCCAATCCACATTCTCATCGGGTTCTTTTTGTTCGAGTACCTTACAATGTCTATGGATGGACGTATTGGCGTACTGGTTCAAGAAAAGGTTATTATAAAGGAAAAGACCGGCGACCCATGAGAATAGGTGGACCTTTTGATACTCATTTAGCGGCTGCGTTCCAATATAAATCTTCTACAGAAAAAGAATACGATTCCGTTAAAGTATCCGCTAAAAAAGCCCTTACTACCGACGTAAGTATGAGGGGCGGTGTCTTTGATTTACCATACAAGATATACTTCAAGGAAAAATACATAGACTTATTTGCTACTGAGAGTAGAGCGTTAAAAAAACTCCAATATCAATATCCAAAGCAATGGCAGAAGATGCTGAATGAACCCAAAGGAACTACGAAAGGCCTATTGGAATATTTTGCCTTAACCCAAGATCGAATTGAGAATATACACAAGGCTTATATGGATAGAGGAGATAGGATGATTCTCTATTTCAAAATATTAGATGAACTGGAAGAAAAAGTAACCTTCACACTCAACTACTGCCGTGTGAATGTGGAGGTCGCAAACTATCCCACTAAGTCACAAATGAGAAAGGCTTTTAAGCGAGAAGATGTCGATTATAATGCCAGTGATAAAGAGATTTTGAGGTATATTCTTAAAAATTATGACTTCTAAAAATACGATATGTTACATTCTTTTTTATTAGATGCTACAAGTTCTGCTGCTACTTATACTTCTTTTTGGGATAAAAATATTCTTGATTTAGTGGAAGGTATCAAAGGGCAACTTGATAAAGCAATGTTTGTGCAGGGAGCTAAAAATATTGCAGCTATTTTAAGCTTACTATACCTTTCAGTTAAAGCTTATTCTGTAATACTTGGAGAAGGAAAGCTGGAAATTATGCCTTTATTCCGGCCGTTTCTCATTACCCTGGTTATTGTCAATTTTGGCTTATTTGCTCATATTCTCGGATCTGTGGGGACAATGCTGGATGATTCCGCAAAAGAAAAGTTTTTGGCTAATACTGAGAAAATCGACAATCTCCTTCTTGTTAAACACGAAAAAAGAGATTCAATTGTAGAGATTATAGACAAAGTCTCGGGAAAACTACAGAATCAATTAGCCTCACAAAATAAAAACGCGCTACAGTCCGGATTTAGTTTTAACCCTTTGGCTGGTGTTGAGGCCCAGATAGGAGCTTGGCTAACCATAAAAACGCAAATATGGTGGTCGAGGGCATCTATGTGGCTACAGGAGAAAATCATGTGGGTTGTCATTTCACTAATGAAGGGAGTGATGTATTGTCTCTTTTTTATGCAGATGATATTCCTGCATATCCTGTTGATACTTGGTCCTATATCTTTTGCTTTCTCCATTATAGGAGCGTTCGGAAATTCATGGATTGAATGGGTTAAAAGGTTCATTTCAGTCTCCTTCTGGAGCGTTATCGGATTTATAGTCATGGATATCGTAACCGCCATAATAGGCTATGGGTTAAAACAGGAAATTCACAGATTAGGGTTTATTCTGGATAAAGGAAAACATATTTTAGATCTTGCTCCCGGACAAATTGCAGATGCTTCCAATACCACTGCTACCTTCTTTGCCTATCTTACACATATTGATAATTTTCTGGGCTTCCTGTTAATCGGTCTGCTCACTGCTATTGGTGGGATAGCCGCAACACCACTTGTTTCCAGTTGGATAATTGGAGGAGCAACGAATACTGCTATGAAAGGTATGCATTCCGGAGGAAGCCGACTAGCGGGTAAAGCAGCTGTCGTCGCAAGTGGAGGGGCAAGTCTTGCTGTTAAAGGAGCGGGAAAAGCTGCTGGTGCAGCAAAAGGTATTGCTTCTAAAGGTGCCAGTTCCGCAAGTAAAATATCCACACCTCCACAACAACGGCCACCATCTAAATCATCTTAATAAAGTA
>DATGTY010000026.1:0-7527 GCA_035301605.1 Chitinophagaceae bacterium
TGTAACAGAGAAGAAACGCGTATTTAAAGCCTTAGACAAGGCGCTGTTTGTCTATAAAAACAGGCATTCCAGAATTCCATCTTCCAAGCTGAATGATGTCATGCTAAAAGCCATAGAAAAACATACCCCTCCTTTGGTTCGGGGCTATAATATTAGCATCAAGTATGTGACGCAACTCCCTACTAAAACGCCCAGTTTTGCGTTTTTCAGTAATCACCCAAAAGACATCCGTTCTCCATATAAACATTATCTGGAGAATCAATTACGAAAAAATTTTGACTTAAGCGGCGTGCCAATTCGAATATTCTTTAGAAAAAAATAATCTTTTTTATACTCTTCATTTCTATGAAAAGCCTAACACAACTTACGTTCTTCCTACTGCTCATTGTTACTTTTCAACAACTCAGCGCACAAAACACGTATCCTTTAAAAGCAAAAATAGCTCAGATAGTTTCCCAAAAACAGGCGACCGTAGGAGTAGCGATCTCAAATATAAAAGACACGAATCCAACCTATCTCCACAAGAACAGACACTTTGTGATGCAAAGCGTATTTAAGTTACCCATTGCACTTTTCGCACTCCATAAAGTAGATCAGGGCAAACTGTCCTTAGACCAAAAGGTACAAATCAAAAAAGAAGATTTATTACCGCATACCTGGAGTCCTATCAGAGAAAAGTATCCCAATGGAACGATAATGTCATTGGCGAAACTCATTCAATATACCGTAGCACAAAGTGATAATAATGGCTGTGATATCCTACTTCGTATGCTTGGAGGGCCACTGCAGGTAGAGCAATATCTCCATAAAATAGGAATTAAAAATATTGCCATCAAGGTAAATGAAGAGACCATGCATAGAGATAAAAAAGCACAATATAAAAACTGGATAACGCCTAAAGCAGCCAATAAACTATTGCGACTTTTCTATTTTAATGAAAAGCAGCTGTTAGAAAAAAAGACCTATACTTTCATTTGGGGTGTTTTGAAAGCTACTAAAACTGGTCCCAAGAAACTTAGAGGACAACTTCCTGCCGATGCAGTAATAGCTCATAAGACAGGAAGTTCAGGGCAAAATGACTTAGGAATAACAACAGCGGAAAATGACATAGGCGTAATTTTTTTACCCAACGGAAACCCGCTCTTTGTTAGTGTATTCATTACGGCTTCCAAAGAAACTCCTGATACAAACAAACAGATTATTGCAGAAGTGGCTAAAGCAGCATGGGATTATTATACTAATTAGACCTGATTTATTGCTTCGACAATAGGAGTATCTCCATCAATCATCGGAATGAGTTTCCCATAGGTATTAGATTTTCCAAGCACTTCTTTCAAACTCTCCGCTACATTTTCAATAGACACTTTCCCTTTTTCATCAAAGTCTGTAGTTATTTTTCCGCTTCCGTCTGTTTCTGTCAGAGCTCCGGGTTGCAAAATAGTATAATCCAGATCTGTATTATTTACTAACCAATGATCTGCAAAATATTTTCCGGTAAAATAATCAATGATGGTTGTCCATTTTTCCGGCTCCAGAGAATACAAAGCACTCAACATAATATAGCGATTTATCCCTTTATTCTCAGCTGCCTGCATGGTTTTCACAGCTCCGTGCAAATCCACTTTCAAGACATCGGCACCTCTGGATCCGGAAACAAAATAAATAGCATCAGTTCCCTCCGGAATACCTGCTTCTATTTCTTTTAAGGATGCTGTCAAATCTAATTTAATCTGTGTATAGTCGGAAGAATCGAAAAGCTTTTCTTCTTTTCTGGTGGTACCGACGACTTGGTGGCCGTCAGCTAAAAGTTTTTCCGCCAGTTTATGACCTACTCTCCCACTGGCACCAATCACTAAAATTTGCATAATATCTCTGCTTTGTTTGAATAGCTTCAACAGCAGAAAAGCCATTTTGTTTAATATTTGTTCTCATTGGAAAGAAATCAAATGAACCTCCACACCATTTCTTTTATTTTCAACCACAAAAACATTCATCCTATTAAATTGAAACAGGAGAAACGATGGCTCTGATAGGGGGCAAAAATTATTAACCCGGGGTGTTAACCCCGGGTCGTAGAATATACCAGCCTCCGATTTTGGCATGTGTTTTTGATTAAAAACCATGACAAAATCGATAATATTAAAATATAAACCTCGAAAATAGTTTAGGAATATTTATATCAAATATCTGATAATGGCGTAAGAGCGATTGGACTTTTTCAGAATGGTTTCTAAGGCTCACCGGCTTTCCTTTTATCACCACTTGTGAAAAAGCAAACTGAAACAATAATAAAAGAGGGGCTGCAAAGAGTATCACTTTTTTCATAACTGATTATTTTTACTTTATTCGTTGTTTATCCCTCTTAATAGAATAAAGCACCATATTAAGACCACTAACATCACTCCCCTCCGGTCCCAATTGTATCTTACCATTAAAAATAATGCTTAAACTGTCCCCTTCTCCGATTTTTGGAAGGGATATCGTTCGATAATTACAAATATATAAAGGTGGATATTCGAGAGGTTGAGCAATGATATAGTAGGCAGGTTTACTAAATTGCAACATTGGAGACACAGAATCTGAATAAAGGAGTATTCCCTTATGTTTTTTTAACATGCCAAAACCGGAAGAAAAACTCAATTCACAGCTATCCGACTTTTTCTTATTAGAAGCCTCTGTTACATTAGATTTATGACATCCTAGAATAAAGAAAAGAGAAAGTAAGCAAAGCGTATAAAATATTTTCATAACACATATATTTATAAGTTAATGATCTTATTCTAAAGGAACCTTCTTTAAAATTAGTGAAATTTTATATACTATCCAAATTTAATCTTTCTTTTCCAGTTTGGACTTTTTCGGAATGGTTTCTAAGGCTGAATATGCTTGAGACTTCATAGGAGTCGCCTTTTCGTCCTTAATGCTTCTTAAATTTCTTAATAGTCTGCAAGGATGAGTATAAAACCATGTTGGTAAAAGACTTTTGCCAACATTTTTAACACGTTATTTTATATTAAAGCCTTGAATTGGTATAAAAGGACGACGCCGAAGATGTCAGATGTGAATAACCCGGGGTGTTAACCCCGGGTAGTAGAATATACCAGCCTCTGATTTTGGCATGTGTTTTTGATTAAAAAACCATGACAAAATCGATAATATGAAAATATAAACCTCGGATTTAGTTTAGGAATATTTATATCAAATATCTGATAATGGCGTAAGAGCGTTTGGACTTTTTCAGAATGGTTTCTAAGGCTCACCGGCTTTCCTTTTATCACCACTTGTGAAAAAGCAAGTTGAAAGGATCTTTTTTTGTATTGTTATTCTTTTCAGCAATTCAGAATAAAATTATAAGCCGTAAACCTTGCAAGCGAAAAATTATTTTTTAACTTAACCATTTATTCCCTGTTTCCATTGTTTCCCCTAAAAGCGTTAGGGGAAAGGGAGAACGTCTGCTATCTCCTATATCTTCAATTTTTTCGCTGAAAATCGAAAATTGCTCTGAATTGCTGATATTTTAGGGGTGATTTGGAATGACTCATAAAAAAACATATCTTCAAATATTTTATTGAAAAGCCTAAAAAAATTATGATAAAAACATTGTACTATTTTTATTTTATTGTTATAGCCTCTCTTTTTTTTGCTGCTTGTAATAAAGAGAGTGACGATTTTGGTTCTGACAATTCCGATACATCTACAACAGAAGATGTTTATAAACTAAAAAAAATAGAATACCGATTTTCAGGAAATGAAAGTAGTATAAAGCCTTATAAAATTCATAAAAAAACTTTGGATTTTAAAAATGGCACATCCGTTTCTCAAAAGATTATTGTTAATCCTGGAGAGGGTCTAACGGAGACTTCTCGTTTTCGATACGATAATCTTAAAAACTATTCAGTAATTGATACAACCGGGGTAGCCGTTCCATTGTCCATTGATAATAAAGGGAATATTTATCTAGGACCAAATAAGTGGCCATTTAGAGAGAAAATGACAGAGATGCCCTCAAATTTGAATCTAAAAGATTCTGTATATGTGGGGGCTAATAAAAAACTACACATATCTATTGTTATAAATATGGTGAAATACCAATGCCCATTTAGATGCATAATTATTAGTAAAAAATCAGGAAAAGAGATTGAATTAAATGGTGTGTGGCAGGGGAGTTATCCGTTAAATGCTAAAGTTGATTATAAAATACAGCCTTTATAAATTATATTTGTGATTTAGCTTTCCTTATTCTTTTAGGTAATTCCACACTGAATTTCTATTTTAGGGAGATGAAATTTCGTTAATTTGTAGATGAATGATGGAAGCTGTTAAAGAAAACATCAAGAAATCCCTTTCTCCAAGTTATAAGAAAGTCGGATAGTCATTATATCATCAAGTCTCCAAGACTCTTCACTCCTAATTGCTTGGTGGCAATAAAGCCTTCTCCATGCGCCACCCCAATTCTCTTTCCCATTAATTGAGAGCGCGACATCAATCCTTCGAAAAAAGCAGGCGTAGAAATATAAGTCTGTATTTTTTCGTTTTGATCCGCCATAAATTGTGTCTTAAAACAACGAATAGTCTCTTTTTTCCTTTCAATAACAGCGCTAATGTCAACAATAAAATCAGGTTCAATAAAAGTATCCTGAATATAGTGAAATACCTGTTTAGGGCGCCATTCTGTTTGTTTCTCCCCATCCAATTCAGTTTCTATTCTCCGCAAACCGGCAAGAAAGCAACTATCAAGAATTAATTTGGAGGCTCTGCCATGATCAGGATGACGATCACTTGGCGCATTGGCTAGAACAATTTCCGGGCGATATTTCCGGATTTTCTTAACTAACTCCAATTGAGAAGCCTTGTTATTTTCAAAAAAGCCATCCGGCAAACCTATATTTTCTCTTACATCCAAATCCATGATTTCATTAGCAGCTGCAGCTTCTGCCTTACGCGTTTCTGCAGTTCCTCTCGAACCTAATTCCCCCCTTGTCAAATCTATAATACCTATCTTCCATCCTAATTCGGCCTGCACCATTAAGGTGCCGCTACATCCTAATTCTATATCATCCGGATGTGCAGCCATGGCCATAACATCAAGTTTTATATTTCCCATCTTCATTTTTTTATTTAAAGATGCGAAGTTACAAACAATGTAAGAAAAGAGGTTTAATTAAATCGATTAGGATGTCTGTAAGCATCATAATAAAAAGGAATCCATTCAATTTCTTGTACAAAACCCTCAATATCAGCATTCTCCTGCTTATCATAAGGGGTCTTCAGATTACTCCCAAATAAAAAAGCAACGGTCTGCCACAACCTGGCAGAAAATCCGCCTTTCAGTTCTTTAATCAAGTTGTAACAATTGTGTCCTGTTTCCCGATATACCAGTTTGATTAAGACTTTTCCCTGATAAATAGACAGATCCTTTATTTTGGGTCCAAAAGCATTTTTCAGTTCTTCTTCTTTGTAACTCAGGTAAACCTTTCGCGCGCGTTTGGAATCAATTGTTTTAAGATGTTTTTCAATATCTTTAACCATACCGGCAACGATTCTGGCGTAAGGATAGGTAACATATACCGCATTTCTCAGTCTGTTATACTCCCTCGCTTTCTTTCTATTTTTCCGAAGTGCTTCTGCATAGATATGTACAGTAGGTAAAACAGCTAAAGGAAGAGTATCTTTATTTTGAACATGAGAATATAAGAATTCCCCCTCGTGCTTCAACTGATGATTTTGAGCTTCACCAGTCAGATAAAAATTCACACAGAGCAAACATATTCCGAGTATTTTGATTATTTTTTTCATAAAACAACCTCCTGTTACGGAAATCATACTCCCCTGTGGTAAAGATATTATTATTTTTTCATAAAATAAATTATTCCTGAGCCAAGGGGAAGCCTTTATCTATCCAGTCCACTTTCAAGTTATGGTATAGATTAAGAAGACGTGGCTTCTCAAATCCCATATCTACTAAAATATTAAATGCAGGACGCACATTAGGGCATTTGCTGAAAGGACAGCAGCCACAATAAATCACAACTTCTTTATCTTTAGGGAGATCTTTAAGCACCTCTTTTAATTGCGCTTTATTCTTATCATATTCTGCAGGTCCAACCTCAATGGCTCCTTTAATAACTCCGGCAGGTCCAATATCAATCACAACAGGTCGTTGATCTTTCGGAAGTTGAAGTTCAGTAGCTAAAGCTGCGGTTTTTTTAAGTTCTGCATTTGTCCACGGATTGTCTTTTGATTGTCCAAAACCGGAAAAATTTACAAACAATCCCGCTAAAACAATCAGCAAAAATATCTTTTTCATGATTAACCTTTTTTAATAGGCACTTTCTTCCTTTCTAATTTCTTGAAAGCCCTTCTAATACTCATAATAAAGCCTACTATCATAATTAAAGTTCCCAGCCATAGTAAATTAACTAATGGGAAAACATAGGCCTTCATAACTATATAATCATTAACTACCCCGGATTGTTTAACCTGAAGTTCAATTTTATCTTTTTCAGGGAAAATTTGAGTAAATCTGATATAAAGTTCTTGATTATGAACCGTATCAGCCACAGAATATTGATAAGAAGAATCCCTCAGATAATAAATCGGCATGGCCTCAAAAGTCATACCCTCATTATTAAACACCTTCAATCGTGCGCCTACTGCCAAATCTCCGGGCTCAGGATTATAAGAGGGAGAGCTAGGTTTAGGAACGATATCCTCTAAAACCATATAGCCTGTAGAATAGAAAATCGTATCGCCGGTCTGAACCTCATAGCTCTTATATTCGGCCGTATCTTCCATTTTAGAAGGATCAAAAACAGAAGTTACATAAGTGAAGATATCACGATTCCAATAATGTTTAGAATCAGGATTAGCAATCAAACCTTGCTGTCCTCTCGGATTAATAAACGCATCAGGATACAACCTGAAAGTCTGTACCGTATCTCCATTGTCATTCACTTCTACATAATGTACCTTATAATAAGTTTTAGGATCATTCTTAGCTGTAGAATCCCCCAGATAAGTTACCGTAAAAGCTCCCATATCCATTTGCATATTACGAGGAAGATACACATTCTCATGAGGCGTCTTTGCTTCAGCACTACCCTGAGGGAAATAGTCATTTCCAATCAGGCCAAGTGTATCATGAGAAATAGCCGTTTGCTTAGAAGTAGAAATCACAATTCCCAAAAGCATCAATCCAAATCCAAAATGCGCGACTGAAGCACCTGCATTCTTCATTTTTCCTTTCAGGGTATCAAAGATATAATAAATATTGGCTACTATCGCAAACACACTGGTATAAACCAACAAATCAAGTGCAATCAAAAAACCAATGCCATGTTCCAGATAATTCATATCTCCAACAAAAACAATCAGCAAGCCAATGACAAGAGCAATAATGATAGGAACAACCAACCTACCTAATGTCTTCTTACTATTACTTTTCTTATATCTAAGATATTGTACAAAACCAGTTCCTAAGGCAATAATAATTCCGACAAACACCATTACTTTATTATAGTGGAATTT
>DATGTY010000027.1:0-8358 GCA_035301605.1 Chitinophagaceae bacterium
AACCGCTGCAAAGTCAACCTTTTTATTCAAAATCAGTGCCAAATCCCTTCTTACATCAGGAAATTTAGGAACCGCTTTAAAAGCAATGCCCTTCTTCGATATAAATTTGCTCAAAGCAGGTAATTCAATTTCAGCATACCACACTTCTTTTTTTATATCAAAATCCTTTAGTCTTTTTTTGGATACACTCCCAATTCTTCCCACGGAAGTTTTCCCGATAACAATGTCCAAACTCTTACTCAAATGTAATTCTGCATGCGGAATAAACGACAATGCGCTAGTAGATATTCCAAGCCGGGTCAACAAATTTCTGAGATGACCTTTCACAAAATAGGAATCAACAACCCTTGTGTTTTGGATCCAATTCTCAGGACGAATATCTCCCGACAACCAAAGTCCCAACATCTGAGTCTCCTTATCATTCTCCGCCGCATACACCTTACCGGTGTCAAAGAAACGAATATTTTCCTGCTTCCTATTCAGATTATAGGCGACCACCTCCAACCCCGTTTCTAACAAAGAAGGACGCAAAACATCTAATTCTACGGTAAGATTATTCAAAAGCTTCACTAAAGGCGCACCTTCCTCATAATAGGAACTGTTTGTAATAGAATTGGTCAGTATTTCATAAAATCCATTATCTGTTAGATAAGAAGAGATTTGCTCTTTCTGAGATTCTAAAGGAGCCATACTATTCTTTGCAGAAGGAGATAAACAAATGTGAGAAGGGGCTTCCACCGCATCGAATCCATCAATACGCATAATTTCTTCCACCAGATCAGCCGCCACGGACATATCCGGCTTGTTAAATGGAACGGCTACTTTTATTTCTTCCTCTGACTGCTGAAGAATTTCAAAACCCAAATGCTCTAAAATAGAAGTAATTTGTTGCAAACTGTAAGCTTTACCACTTAACTTGGTTAAATAAGCCTTTTTTAAGACAATTTCAGTTTTGCTTTTAGGCTGCGGATAACAATCTACTATCTCTGAAGTTATTTCAGCTCCGGCGTATTGCTTCATCAACAAAGCCGCTCTTTTCAGCGCATAAAGAACACCCGTAATATCTACTCCTTTTTCAAAACGCGTGGCTGCATCCGTTCGTAATCCATGATAAAATGAAGTACGACGTACACTCACCGCATCAAAACAAGCACTCTCCAGAAAGATAGAAGTCGTTTTGTCCGTAACACCTGAATGCAAACCACCAAAAACACCGGCAATACACATCGGTTCTACCTCGTTACAAATCATTAAATCTTCTGCTCTAAGCTTACGCGTTTCTTCATCCAATGTAACAAAGGGAGTCCCTTCTTCCAGATTCTTTACCTGAATATGACGACCTTTTACTGCATCCAGATCAAAGGCATGCAAAGGCTGGCCACATTCATGTAAAACATAGTTTGTAATATCCACTATATTATTGATAGGACGCACGCCCACAGCGTGCAATCGTTCTTTTATCCATTCAGGAGATTCCTTAATCTTCAGGTTCGAAAGGGTGACTCCGGCATATCTCGCACAAGCCTGATTATTTTCGATAGTAACCTTCACAGGAGCTTCTCTTTTGTCGGGAGAAAAAGCATCCACCGGAGCAGGATCGACAATCCACTCTTTCTGAGTATCATGACTTAATTTAGCACAAACATCACGGGCAACCCCTAAATGACTCATGGCATCCATTCGATTTGGGGTCAACCCTATTTCATAAATCCAATCCGCTTTCAAATCATAATATTGAGCAGCCGGCATTCCCGGCTGACCATTCCCATTCAGGTCTATAATTCCTTCATGACTTTCGCCAAGCCCAATCTCATCCTCCGCACACATCATCCCAAAACTGGGCACTTTCCGAATCTTGGCTTTCTTTATCTTAAAAGGGACTCCATTCAAAGGATAAATAGTGACTCCTACCGGAGCTACCACAACCATTTGATCCACTTCCACATTAGGTGCACCACAAACAATTTGTAAAGGATCTTCTTTCCCCACATCAACGCTGGTCAATTTCAAGCGATCTGCATTAGGGTGCTTTTCTACTGTTTTAATTTGGCCAATGACCAGCCCATTTAAACCACCAGGGAGCTGCTCCTGTTTCTCCAAGCCTTCTACTTCCAGTCCAATATCTGTTAGTATCTTGGAGAGCGTCTCCGGATCCGGTTTTGTTGTTCCGTTTAATTCAGGTAGATAATCGACTAACCAATTATATGAAATTGTCATTGATGAGGTTCGTTATTTATGATAAGTTGTTCTAGAGTCATTTAAAAGTTTATCCTGCCAAAAGCGCCTTTGCAACAGATGAGATCATTTTTCCATCTGCCTTTCCCGAAAGTTGCTTCATTGCAGCCCCCATGACCTTTCCCATATCAGCCGGAGAGGAGGCGCCAACATCTTCAATAATTTGTTGGATTTTTTCTTTTACTTCTTCTTCATCCATTTGTTTTGGCAAAAAGGCAGAAATCACTTCTATTTCTTCCTCTTCCTTTTTAGCCAATTCAGGACGATTTTGCTCTTGGTAAATTTCCAAAGAGTCCTTGCGCTGCTTTACCAGTTTTTGTAACAATTGGATTTCTTCTTTTTCTGATAAATCTGTGCCTTTTCCTGATGTTTTTGACAACAGAATAGCAGATTTTATTGCTCGCAGGCCTCTTAGTTTGATCTGATCCTTCGCTTTCATCGCATCTTTAAGATGCTGATTTATATCTTGTTCTAAGCTCATTGCTTATTCGGTTTATAATGGAGATTTAATATCTGCAGATTCCTGTCTTGATTGGAATTTTTTAAGGAATTCTTCTGCAAACCTTCTTATATCCTGTGCCTGATCACTAAATTGAGTTGCATTTTCAAAAGTCTCCGCCATACCAACAAAAGTCTGAAAGAAGAATTCGGCCATTTCATCCATCATCATTTCCTCTGTCCACAAGTCTATACGCAAGGCGTTCTTTTCCTGGGGTTCCCAAAAGGAAAGCATCATGGCTCTGGCCTTGTTTTTCATGTCTGCAGTACTATCAGAGGCATTCCAGGTAATCTCTTCCGGAATTTGTTTATCGCTTGTTTTTACATTAATCTTAATTTCTGAAGTCTTCGCCATTTTCCTGTTTTTTATTTCGCCACAAAGGTAATGTTATTTTTATTCCTTACTCAAGTTGTCAAAGAGTTCTGAAAAGAGAGGTTTAAGCACTAATTCTTTGTTCCTTTCAGCTCTTTTTTCTGCAGACCGAATAAGCGCAGCACGCTTATTCTCATTTCTATACAATTCACAAAGTTTATCCCCCAAATCTTCAAAATCATTTTTTTCAAAACCGGAAACAGCATCTTGTCCCAACGCTGCATGTACACTTTCCGAAGGGACAATAACCGGACTAAGACACTGTAGCATCTCCAACACAGGACTGGCAAAGTCAACGTCAGCAGAAGGAATTACACAGGCATAAGCAGCTCCCATCAATTCCGCTTGTTGATTTTCAGTCAATGTCCCTGTAAATTTAAGGTCGGTTCGGAAATGATAGGTTCGAACCAACTCGAAAAATTTCTTAAACGACCCTTCCTTTTCTCCGGACAGCACCAAAACCATCCCCGAATTCATCTTTTTCTTTAAAACCGTCAACCCCTTAAGCAGTCTCACAAAGGTTTCTTTTTTCGAAAAGCCCCCCATATATAAAAGAAACTCTTTCCCATCGGAGTATTGTTCTTTTACCTTCTCTCTCTCTTCCCATTCCAACAACCGAAAGTTTTTTCCTGCCGTTTTCGGCATCATTACATGTATATTTTTCTCCGGAAGATCCAAAGACTGTAATAAATATTTTTTTGTAAACTGACTCTGACAAATCACCCAATCAGCCTGCGAGACCATCTTTTTTAAATACCTGAATCTATAACGATCAAGTCCCGAAAGCTCTTTTTGTTCCGCATCATTACTTACACTATCCGGAATCAACAGACAGGATTTCCCTTTATATGACTTTGGAATAATCCCCTCCAAAGAAATAAATAATTGGCAGTCACTCGCTTTTAATACGCCCGACAATCTATAATTAAAATGTCTATATACCGATAAGAAAGAAGTGCTATACTCAGGCATTAATTTCGTTTCTACATTTTCAATTTCACTAAAAAGTGCATCAATCTCTGATTCAGATATTAACACAAAACGAAAACGCTTAAACTGCGCAATAAAGGCTGTCGTCCATTGAAATTTACACCGATCCGTCAGCGTCCACCTTTCCCTTTCTGGAGAAAGTCTTCCGATATAAATAGCCACAGGCTTCATCATTATTCAATATTATTCATAAATGATTTGCAAAATTAATACCTTATGAGAATAAATGCGGAATAAAATAAAAAATATTCACTTTATATTCTCTACGAATTATTGATAATCATAATTATGCCTAAAAAATTCAGGGTACTGATGAATAATCCTGGTTAAAATTCTTTCTCCTTTTCCAATATGATAAATAACCCATCATTTATTTGTACCTTCGCGCCCCTTAAAATACATAGGAGAAAATATGGATATTAGAAACATCGCTATTATCGCGCACGTAGATCATGGAAAAACTACTTTAGTTGATAAAGTACTACACCAAACAAAAGTGTTTAGAGATAATGAGGAAACAGCTGACCTTATTATGGACAGCAATGAATTGGAAAGAGAAAGAGGAATAACTATCTTTTCTAAAAATGCCAGTGTTTTTTACAAAGATGTCAAAATCAATGTCATTGACACGCCCGGTCACTCGGATTTTGGAGGTGAAGTAGAACGTGTTCTTAAAATGGCTGATGGTGTGATTCTATTAGTAGATGCTTTCGAAGGTCCCATGCCACAAACCCGTTTTGTTCTCCAAAAAGCATTAGATTTAAATTTACGACCTATTGTTGCCATCAATAAAGTCGATAAAGAAAACTGCCGACCGGAAGAAGTTCATGATGCTGTTTTTGACCTCTTCTTTAACCTGGGCGCAACAGAGGAACAACTTGACTTTCCTACAGTTTTTGGTTCTTCAAAACAAGGCTGGTTTAATACTTCTCTGGAACAAACAGAAGACATTACTCCGCTCTTAGATACTATTATAGAAAAAGTGCCGGCTCCGGAGACCAAAGAAGGAAATCTGCAAATGCAAATTACGTCATTGGATTACAGCAACTTCCTTGGACGTATTGCCGTAGGTAAAGTAGCACGAGGAAGTATCAAAGCCGCCTCTTCCGTTACGCTGTGTAAAGCAGATGGAGAAAAGAAGACCTCCAGAGTAAAAGAATTGTATGTCTTTGAAGGAATGGGAAAGAGAAAAGTGGAGGAAGTGAAAGCCGGTGATATTTGCGCAGTCGTAGGCATCGAAGGTTTTCATATTGGAGACACTATTGCCGATCGGGAAAATCCGGAAGCTTTACCCACGATTGCTGTTGATGAACCTACGATGAACATGCAATTCAGTATCAACACTTCTCCTTTCTTTGGTCGTGATGGTAAATACGTAACCAGTCGTCATTTGAGAGACCGACTCATGAAAGAATTGGAAAAGAATCTGGCTCTGCGTGTAGAAGAATCCGCTAACGCAGATAGTTTCTTAGTTTATGGTCGGGGCGTAATGCACTTAAGTGTACTCATTGAGACCATGAGAAGAGAAGGTTATGAAGTGCAGATTGGTCAGCCTCAGGTCATTGAAAAAGAAATTGATGGTCAGCGATGTGAACCCTATGAATTCTTGGTTGTGGACGTACCGGACGCCTATAGCGGAAAAGTTATTGAGCTGATTACTCAACGAAAAGGGGAATTAAATGTCATGACCCCAAGAGGCGAAATGCAACATTTAGAATTTGAAATGCCTTCTCGAGGTTTAATCGGAATGAGTTCTCAAATGCTTACTGCTACTGCCGGAGAAGCTATCATGTCTCACCGGTTTATCAAATACGGACCATGGAAAGGCGCTATTGAATCTCGTATAAATGGCGTGCTTGTTGCAAAAAACACAGGAACCACAACAGCCTACTCTATAGACAAACTTCAGGATAGAGGCACTTTCTTCGTGGATCCGGGAGAGGAAGTTTATGCCGGTCAGGTACTTGGAGAGCATATTCGCCCAACCGACTTGGTTGTAAATGTGGTAGAAGGGAAAAAACTAACCAACATGCGCGCCAGCGGAAGTGATGATTCTTCACGCATTGCCCCCAAGCTACAAATGTCCTTAGAAGAATGTATGGAATACATCCAACAGGATGAATGCATTGAGGTAACTCCTGAGCACATCAGAATTAGAAAAATCATCCTAGACGAAACTGCAAGAAAAAGACAAGATAAGAAAAAACAATCCGGGAAATAAACAGCTAAGAAACCTATAAGGCTTTGGAAACCTTATAGGTTAAAACACTATTTTTACCTGAGAAGTGGCTAAAAGGGAGGAAGAGAAATAACTCGTTTTTTAATCCTTCAAAATCCACATCTTTTTATTGACATTATCATCTCCTCCATATTGACGCTGAATAGCCTCCGCCACATTATCTGCGTTATAATCCAATTCATCAGACGGATAGCGCCAACGGAGAGGAAATTTATCGCTGGGTTCATTCCTATTGGTACTGGTATTTAATTTGAATTTGGGATAACCCGTTCTACGATGCTCATACCACGCCGTATAATCACAATCCTGTAGGAAACCGGCCAAATATTTCTGTATTATAATTTGTTTAATCTTATTTTCCTTGCTTCCTGTCAACGCTACATTAGACACATACTGCTGAATATAAGCATCGGTAAGCGGCATGTCATGGTTATATGTTTCGGGAGTATAATGCGCCAAAAAATGCATCGATCCTTTGATTCCCGCTTCATAATAATCCTCTGCTGAAGATGGAGGAAGCCATCCTCTCACGGCTCCTTCCGCCAGAATAAACTGTACATCCCAATAATTCAACAGTCCGACGGGCTCGGCGTTATAAAGGTCAGCATAGCGTTTATTGAAGTCACAAAACTTGCCTTCTGAACGAGCTACTTTGGTCACGCCATTCGGTTCGGATGCATCTATACCAATGTAAGCGTCCCAGTCTGAAGGAGATTTCCCGGCTTGTATTTTAGCAGGTGCCGGTTCGGCATAATAGAAGAGCCGCCGATCTTGTAAATTCTTCAAAGGCTGAATTAAAGTAGCGCCCACCTCAGGATAGATAGTAAACGAATTAATCTGCACGGGAGTATTGCTCCACGGATAGGCATAACCGGCAGAATTTTTATATTTAACAGCAAAATTATCATCATAACCTCGCATCAATGGACGGTTCAGAGCGATGTCTTTAAATCTTTTCTTCACCTGAAGATCCGGATCGCCCGTTTTCTTATACAGCTGCATCAAAACCTGCAATTCAAAACTGTTGGTCAGCCGCTGCCATTTATCTACACTACCATCATAAATAAAATCGCCGGAGAAATCTTCCCCCTCCGCAAACAAGGTATTGGCAGAATCTAATTCGTTTAAAATCCCTATAAAGACTTCCTTTTGCGTATCATACTTAGGTTTTATAATATCATCCGATTCTCCTTTAATAGCTTCGGAATAGGGAATATCCCCAACCTGCATGGTAACCTGATAAAACTGCCACGCCCGGATAAAATGACCAAGTGCATCATAGGCATTCTTTATTTTTTCAGGCTTCGAAGCTGCATAAGACCGCATTACAGGAACGTTTCTCAATATCGCCAAGCGACCGAAGCCAGCACGTCCCAATTTATTGTATTGATAATCTTCCTCCATTTCGGTCCACAGCACATAATTTCCCAGCATAAAAGGCTGACAAAAACCTTTACTCGTTGCAATATCACTGGAGGTAATAGAGGTCAGCATGTTCGTTGCCAAAAACGGAGCATCCGACTCCGTAGATTCATCCGGGTTGGAATTGATTTTATCAAAATTCTTTGTGCAGCCAGAACCCATAAGGGCTACTATAGACAAGCACATGATACTTCTTATAAAATTTTTCATTATTATTTCCTTTTTGTTTTTATCAAATACGACAGTAGATTATAGTCCTACTTTAATGTTAACACCGGCCATCCGCATAGAAGGGGCATTGATATTTTCATCTCCTACATCGGGGTCAGAAAAAGGGAAATTCGTCCACATCAATACATTTTGCGCAGTTAATGATATGGAAGCACTTTTAATTCCCATTTTTCCCAACCAAGATTTCGGTAAGTTATAACCGATTGAGACTTCCCGTAGTTTCACAAAAGATTGGTCTTTCATACCATGTTCCCAGCCTTCTGCATTCAGCGCCTGTTCATAGGCCTGATAGCTTACTTTTACATCATTGGGTGCATATTGTCGGGTATCTTCCGTAATACGGCCATATTTGTCTCTTTTCACATCTCCC
>DATGTY010000028.1:0-10098 GCA_035301605.1 Chitinophagaceae bacterium
TCTGTGAAAAAGCCATAGGACTTCCCATAGCAAAAAAAAGAAGTGCAAATAAAGCCGTTTTCCATTTCATAAGCTCATAAAATTAGGCAAATTCAAAACCCACTATTGCAATAATAGTGCCCAAAAGTAAATCTCGAATCAAAAAAACATTTATGCATTTTCAGAAGCAAAATCCTGCATCGCATCAACCAACAGTTGAACACTTTCCAGAGAGACTGCATTATACATAGAAGCCCGAAAACCGCCAACGGAACGATGCCCTTTAATATTCACCATATTTCTCTTTGTACAATAATCTAAAAAAGGAGCTTCCAATGAACGATTCTCCATAATAAAACAAGCATTCATTCTGCTTCTATCTTCCACAGCAACCGTTCCTTTAAAAAACGGATTTTGATCAATTTCGCCATAAAGAAGATTTGCTTTTTGAATATTTATTTTTTCTATCGCTTTTACTCCTCCCTGTGCTTTCAACCAACGGAGGTTCAAGAGACAAACATAAACAGCAAATACTGGTGGTGTATTGTACATAGAAGCTTTATCAATATGTACCTGGTAATCCATAATTACAGGAATCGCTCTTTTAATCTTACCGAGGATGCTCTTTCTTACAGCTACCATAGTCACTCCTGCAGCACCAATATTTTTTTGAGCTCCTGCATAAATCAGACTAAATTTATTATAGTCTATATCTCTACTTAAAATATTACTACTCATATCAGCCACCAAAGGAATAGGGCTATCCGGGATCTCTTGAAATTCTGTTCCTGCTATCGTATTATTCGTTGTAATATGTAAATAGCTCGCATCTTCCGGGATGGTATATCCCTTAGGAATATAAGAATAGTTTTTATCTTCGGAAGAAGCAATCTCATCTACTTCCCCATACAATTTGGCTTCAGCTATCGCTTTTTCAGACCAGGATCCAGTATTAATATAAGCCGCTTTTTTATCTGAGTCCAATAAGTTCATCGCCACCTCAAGAAATTGAGTTCTTCCTCCACCATGTAAAAACAGCACTTCAAAATCCCCCTCCAAGCTCATCAGTTCTCGACCCAGAGAACGGGCTTCCTCCATCACCGCTTTAAATAAATCACCTCTATGGGGTGTTTCTAAAAGAGACAATCCAGAACCTTCAAAATCAAGCGTAGCTTCTGCCGCCTGTTTAACTACCTCATCAGGCAAATGAGAGGGACCCGCATTAAAATTATGTTTTTGCATATGATTAAAGCATTTAGTTTCTTTATAACTTCATCGGCAAAGATACATTGGGTTCGGGAATTTATGGAATTTGTTTAAGAATGATTAAAACAATAGATATTGTCAGTTCTTTCTAACAATTCTATTCCAAATATGGTGCAATAGCCGTCCCTAATATCCGATACCCTTTGGCATTAGGATGTAATCGACCGTCAATAAACAGAGAAGTATCTATTTTCCCATTATCTTTTAGTAGTTTCACTCCCGGATCTGTATAATTGACATTCTCCATCCCACACAAACGTACTATTTTCTGATTTAGTTTCACTATTCGCTGTTCTCCGCCTTTTCGCGGATAAATACCAATAACTAAAATCTTAGCATCCGGTTGCCTTTCTTTAACTGCTCCTATTAATAATTTCATTCCGGCAACAATCTCTTTATCTGAATTAAAGGCCAGATTATTCGTTCCTATATTTATCAAAACCTGTTTGGCCTCATATCCATCGAGCTCACCATGGTAAACCCTATACAACACATTTTCAATTCTATCCCAGCCATAGCCGAGGTTCTGAATATGGTAAGCCTTAAAATATTTAGCCCATGAATCTGCCCCACTGCGACGAGGACCTTCCGGAAGTCCTCCCCAAAAGTGAGTAATAGAATTACCAAGAAAAACAACCTCAGGAGAATTTTTCCTTATCAGGGCTAATTCTTTGCGATGTCTCGCATTCCAATCATAAGATTTATCTCTATATTGCTTCAATGGCTGAGTGGTAGAATATTTTCCTTTAGGCTGATTCAGTATTTTTCTAATTATCTTTTCATAGGCATCAGCATATTGCATCATCCCATAATCATTGGGATGAAGACCTGCAACGGTACTCTCTATACCAAAACCTATATCTTCTGCAGTCAACAAATAAATACTTTCCATGCCTGATGCTTTCAACTTAGTAAAGACTTTTTCCGCTACTTCGTTCACTCGTTCCGACTGGTTGTCTATTTTTTTATCTAAAGACTCCATAGGTGCATGTGGGTCTTCCACGATTAACACCGGTATATCGGGTTTTGCTTTTCTTAGTTCCCGAACCGCACTAGTTAATCGCCGTTCTATCGTATCATCAGGGAAACGCGTCATGTTAGGAAGGCAATCCAAAACATACATCTCAGGATTCAATTCTTTCAATAAATCGATGATTGGTTTCTCTAACAATCCATTCCCGGAGAAACCCAAATTAATCACCGATCGATGCATTCTCCGACCTAAGATAGCGGTCCAGGCCATTCCCGGTCTTGAAGCACAAGCCCCCTGCGCAATAGATGTTCCATAAACTACTATAGGTTTATCGGGATTTATAGGTAGCCAAGTCAATTTTGAACCATTGGGTACGCCTATTTCTAACCATTTAACATTATTGTATAACGGTAAGTATAAACGATACTCCTTTACATATTTATCGGGTAAATGGGTATAATGATATTTTATGGTGTCTCCAAAGTGAAATCCCCCAGACCATTGACCACTCCATTGCCAATTGCCATCCTCATCAATTGCATATAAATCTACTCCACTTACCCCCGTAGTAGGCATGTGAGGCATATTCAGTTTTCTTCCAACCGTATAACGCACATATATATCTGTAGCCTTCGTCCGAAATCGAATATTTAGACCTGCTGCTTCCTGGGATAACCTCCACACAGGTTTACGAACTTTATGTTCCATTTTAGCCGGTAACCTGTCATAAAAATGTTGTAATCCTTCCTGCCATCCCTGGCCTTGTACTACAGAAAAATCTCCATCCTCAGGATTCCACCATTGTATTTCTTGTGAAAATGTCGGTTGGGCAAATAGAAATAATGTCAGAACAAATAAAATTCTTTTCATCGATTTGTGTTTTTTTAATTATATAACTATATTTTCCTCTATGATAAGTAGGATATCCTTTAATACTTTTTCTACAAGCCGCATATTCATCCGGCAAATTCTATAGTGGCACATCACCTTCCTTTCCTAATTCATCATAACATCCCAAAACAGCAGCAAATGCAATGCTCATTTTTCTATTTTAATTTGGAATACAAATTTGGATAATCAGTAATTTCCCCATCAACTCCCATATCTTTCAATTTCTGCATTTCTTCTACCGTGTTAGGTGTCCAAGGAATCACCCGAATACCCAGTTCGTGAAACGCTTTAATTCTCTCAGACATACAAAGATGATAATTCGGACTAAAGATATCCGGTTTAAACCCCAAGGTCTCAATATATCCCTTCACACTATCTTTCTGATCAGCACTCACAAGGTAAGAAATTTTAATATCAGGCCATTTTTTGTGCACCATCCTTAGTGCTCGTTCATCAAAAGACTGAATCATGGTACGTGCAGCAATTCCCTTTCTCATAATAACAGCCATGGATGAATCTACATATTCCGCTAAATTAGGATAATGTTTACCATCTGCACTTTTACTAGATTTGATTTCAATGTTATAATGATTTACATGGTTTTTCTTTTTTGCGTAAGCTTCTACTGAATCAATTAAAACGCTTAATAATGGCTTCACAGCCGGAATATTCTTTTGTTTCGGAAAACCGGGATGGGGTTTACTTCCACAATCATATTCGGCCACACTATCATAAGGCATATCATATATCAATCGGCTATATCCGTCTTTTTTAGTCATGGTATCACCTTCCGGAGTAAGACAAAAAAGAGCGTTCATATAAGCATCATGAGAAACAACTATCTTTTTGTCTTTAGACATCTGTAAATCCATTTCTAAGGTACATCCAAAATCGATAGCATTTTTCTCGGAAGCAATGGTATTTTCGGGCATCAACCCGCGCCCACCTCTATGTGCTTGTTCGTCAAAAGGAGTATTCTGAGTAGATGGACTGCAAGAGACTAGGAAGCCAAATAAAAGGAATAACAGTAGCAATAGGTTATTTAATTTTTTCATAGTGCATAATCATTTTTTAATAATAAATACAAGACAGCAATAATAAATGTAAAAACATGAAGCTATAACAAATATAATAAAGCACAAAAGTAATTAAAAATTACAAATATATAACACTTAGAAATTAATCGAAACTATAAAAACAACAAATAATAACAATTCCAGAAGTTATTATTCAGAGAAGTATTGATTTAACTGCACCTCCATCAAAATTATAAAAACGAAGTATCATTCAAAAAGGCAAATCCCCTCCTAATAATTTCCTAATTTTGCAGCTGAATAAATAAAAATGAGTGATTCATTCTCCATTTAATTTTTATTTCCTACCTTTGCACTCCTTAAAACTAAAGTAATGGACCCTATTTCATTTGTGCAAGATCAATTACAGCCTAAGAGAGAATTTCCGACATTTAAAGCCGGAGATAATGTGACTGTAGATTATAAAATTAAGGAAGGTAAAAAAAGTAGAATACAGTCCTTTAAAGGAAATGTTATCAAGCGTCAAGGACAAGGACGTACGGCTACTTTTACGGTAAGAAAGATTTCTGACGGAATTGGTGTTGAACGTGTATTTCCATTATACTCTCCACATATTGCAGAAATCAAAGTAAATAAAATTGGAAGGGTACGCAGATCTAAATTATATTATCTACGCGATCGCTTTGGGAAGTCCGCAAGAATTAGAGAAAAAAGATTCTAAGAATAGTACAAGTGACAAGTTTCAGGAAAACGGAAATCGAGTATTCGATTTCCGTTTTTTGTTAAAAATAAAAATATACCGGCTAATTATTTAAATACGCGTACATTTCTTACATTTTTATGTATCTTTGTTACCAGACTTAAACTTTTAAATAAAGAAATTAGCTATGACTTCAGCAATTATGAACTCAGTTTTATTATTTGAACTGCCAGGTGGTTTTGAATGGATAGTCATCATAGCAGTAGTTGTTCTACTATTTGGAGGAAAAAAGATTCCCGAATTAATGCGCGGACTAGGACGTGGAATTAGAGAATTTAATGATGCCAAAACAAATGTTAAGAAAGAAATAGAGGATGGTATGAAAGAATCCAAACAGAAGGAAAATGAGGAAGAAGTAACACCTACTCCACATCAGATTAACCAAAAAGAAAATGCATAATCCTTAAAATAGATGCGTAAACTCTTTTTAAAAAATACCAATACGCCATTTAAATGACGTATTGGTATTTTTTATACTAAACATATTTAACTAATTTTTAACGTATTGAAAACCTTTTCTAAAGGTGATTTATTTTTTTTATTATACCTTTGCGCATTCTTAAATTTTAGAATGTAAAGAGGCGTGGATATGGAGATTTATATCCATGAATATAAATCAAAAAGGAAGTTATGAAAAGACTCCTCGTTATATTAGTAGCAGCCGGGTTTCTGTCCTTGTCCATAAATAGGGGACATGCCCAAAGCAAGATAGAGGTAGCCGCTGAGGTAGATGGACAAAATAGTACAGAATTAGCTATGAGTGATTCTGCAGACACGCAGGCTTCCAAGGCATCGCCGTTAACACTATTTCCGGTGACAGAGAAAGTGGTATATTCACTCAACAGCTTTACCAACTCTTTTAACTATCCCAGATTAGTTTCCCAAGAAAGTTTTTTTACCGGTACGAGATCTCTAACGACACAAGAAGAACAATATCTTCACGGATTTATACAAAAATACTTTAGAAATAACGATTTAAATTTTCAAAGTATTCATTCTAAATCCAGTAAATACTTCAATACAATAACCAAGGTTTTTGACCAATATGGCGTACCTGAGGATTTAAAATATCTGGCAGTTATTGAATCTAATCTAAACACTCATGCCAGATCATATGTAGGTGCGGTTGGTCTGTGGCAATTTATGGCATCTACAGCCAGATTCCTTGGACTTAAAGTAAACGCTCATCAAGATGAGAGGACAAACCTGTATAAATCTACGGTCGCAGCCGCAAAATATTTAAACTATCTGCATGGTATGTTTAACAACTGGATTTTGGTGGTAGCTGCATATAATAGTGGTCCGGCCAGAGTGCAAGATGCCATCGCCTCCAGTAATAGTGATGTTTTCTGGGATATAAAGCAATACCTTCCTCATGAATCCCAAAATCATGTCATGAAATTTTTAGCAACGGCTTATATTATGAAACGTTTTGCTCATTTCTTTGGCGTAGATAAAGGAGAAAATGGAGGATTTCAACTTGGGAACATGGCTGCTAATACAAACAGCTATCAACCGGACAAAGTACAAACTCTGGCTACTATTTCTTTATCAGGACAATATAGTTTAGCCGTAATTGCACAATATACCAAAATGAATCTTAGAGCCTTGAAGGAGCTGAATGTCAATTTTACTGAACATTATACGCAGCATCCTGACCAACCTTATACCTTATATCTACCGGCAGATAAAATGATTTTATTCAAGAAAAATCAGAATAAGATTACTAACAAATCGATTGATTTATTTGCTAAAAATAATCTCTAAGAAGAGACTTTAGTTCATCAAAACCCCATCCTTCATTTTTAGTTGTCTATCACTCATTCCCGCCAACATTTCATTGTGTGTAGCAATAATAAAAGTTTGTTGGAATTGCTCTCTGAGATATAAAAACAGTTGGTGTAATTCTTTTGCATTAGTAGAATCCAAATTCCCCGTAGGTTCATCAGCTAAAATAACGTAAGGTTGATTAATTAAAGCCCTGGCAACAGCTACCCGCTGCTGTTCTCCCCCTGATAATTTACCGGGTTTATGATGAAGACGCTCCGCAAGGCCAATTTGGTCTAATAACGCTTCCGCCCGTTTTTTTATTTCTTTTTTATTCTCCTTGTCCAAAATCCAGGCTGGAATACAAACATTCTCCAGCGCAGTAAATTCAGGTAATAAATGATGAAACTGGAATACAAATCCTATATTTTTATTTCTAAATGCCGATAAATTTTTATTCGAAAGGTTCGACAATTCTTTATCATTTATAAACAGTTCTCCTTTATCCGGATTATCCAAAGTGCCTAGTATATGTAAAAGCGTGCTTTTGCCCGCCCCAGAAGATCCCAAAATACTTACAATTTCGCCTTTACCCACTTCTAAATTTACTCCTTTTAGGACTTGTAATTTTGAATAATTTTTCGTAATTTTCGTTGCTTTTACCATGTTGTAAAGGAACAAAGAAATCACTTAAAAAATAAAAATTGTTTATTAAAAATTAAATTCTACTTTTGCGCAAAAACAAACCTTCAAAATTATGTTCTGGACGTTAGAGCTTGCATCACATTTAGAAGATGCCCCTTGGCCGGCATCAAAAGATGAACTTATTGATTATGCTATTAGATCCGGTGCTCCTATCGAGGTGGTAGAGAACCTCCAGGAGTTGGAAGATGAGGGAGAAATGTTTGAGGGGATAGAAGATATTTGGCCTGATTATCCCTCCCGAGAAGACTTTTTCTTTAATGAAGACGAATATTAACAAGCAGCATTTAGACTATTAAAATAAAATACCGTTCTACATGGATTATTATCTTTAGTAACCACTGCAGAACGGTATATTCTTATGCCTTTTCGTAAGGATAAACAGCTTACTTATTGGCGTTTTCTATTTCTTCTATAAGTGCATCACTCACACCTGTTTTGGAAAAACCACCATCATGATAAAGATTTTGCATAGTGACCATTCTTGTTAAATCTGAAAACAGAGCCACACAGAAATCCGCACAAGAATTTGAATCGGCATTTCCTAAAGGACTCAGTTTGTCTGCATAATGATAAAAAGCATCAAATCCCGAAACGCCACTTCCGGCGGTAGTAATAGTAGGAGATTGAGAAATTGTATTTACTCTTACTCCTTTTTTATTTCCATAATGATATCCAAAGCTTCTTGCAATGCTCTCTAACAAGGCTTTCGCTTCAGCCATGTCATTATATCCGGGGAAGGTACGTTGTGCTGCAATATAAGTTAGTGCAGCAACAGAAGCGCCTTTACTAAGGGCATCTAACTTCATAGCGGATTGTAACACTTTATGGAAGGAAAGTGCAGAAATATCCAATGTCTTCTGAAAGAAATTATATTTAGTATCCGTATAAGGAATCTTCTTTCTAACGTTTGGAGACATTCCTACAGAATGAAGTACAAAGTCAATTTGACCGCCCAGCTTTTCCATGGATTCTTTAAACAGATTTTCTAAATCCTCTGTAGAAGTAGCATCGGCTGCAATCACTTCTGTATTACAGGCTTTTGCCAATTCATTAATTTTACCCATTCGTAAAGCTACCGGAGCATTCGTCAATATAATTGAAGCTCCTTCTTCAACTACCTTTTCTGCCACTTTCCAAGCGATAGAACGCTCATCCAAGGCACCAAAGACAATTCCTTTTTTCCCTTTCAATAATTGATTCGCCATAGATTATAAATACATTTTTTTGTAAAAGTACATTATTTTACTTTATTCCTACATGAAACGACCATATTATCCCCTTTTTAGTATTTAAGAAGAATAAGCCAGTAATATCTCTCGGTAATTTTGCAGAAGCGTTGACTTTGAAATAAATCCCAAAAATTTCTTCTCATCGACTACCGGTAGATTCCATGCCTGCGTTTCATCAAATTTCTCCATGACTTGTCGCATAGGCGTTCTAATATCAATCGAAGCAGGCGGCGATTTCATCAGTTGCCGCACCTTTATACTTTCATACAAGGATTCCTTAAACATAATATTCCGAATATCATCCAACATAATAATGCCTTCAAGCTCTTTCTCATCATTGACCACACCAAACATATTTCTATGACTCACCTTCACCAGTTCTACCAAATCTGCCAAAGTAGCATTGGGATTTATAATTAAAATATCCTTCTCGATAATATCTTTTGCATTCAACAAAGACAAGAGGTTTCTATCGGTTTTTTTTCCAAAAATTTTCCCTGAATCCACTAATTTCTTCTTGTCAATAGAATAAGGAGAAAAATATCTGACGATAACATAGGAGGCCGTAGAAACAATCATCAAAGGAATAAAAAGATTATACCCTCCGGTAACCTCTGCTATCAAAAAAATACTGGTTAATGGTGCATAAAGGATGCCACTCATAGCCCCAGCCATCCCGACAATTGCCATATTGGCTATCGGTACATCCGTAATTCCAATCATCTGACAAACTAAAGCAAAAAAGTACCCCATAAAAGCACCCGCCACCAATGAGGGTGCAAAATTCCCTCCATTTCCTCCACCTGCAATCGTAAAAGTAGTAGCAAACACTTTAAATAAGCCCACCAAACCAACAAAGGCAAGAATTATCCAGGAATTCTCGGTAAATCCTGAAAACAACCCTGTTTGCATTAAAGTTGCCCCGCTGCCATCTACTAATGTTTTCACTGCAGTATATCCTTCCCCAAATAAAGGTGGGAAAAGAAAACATAATGTAGCAAGTACCAAACCAGCAAAAAGCCCTTTTCGGAGCTTACCTTTAAAATACCGTTGCAGAAATAAATCAATTTGATGAGCTATTACAGCATAATATCGAGAATAGTAACCAGCAACAATGCCCATGACAATATATAGGGGAACATTGTAATAACTAAAAGCTTCCTGAAGCTTAAAATGTAATGTCAAATCTTCTCCCAAAAATATCCGCGACATCAAAGCTCCACAGGCTGCAGCTACAATAAGCGGAATAAAATCAGAAAAAACAACCCCTGTAAGAAGCACTTCTACAGAAAACATCACACCAGCGATAGGCGCATCAAAAGCAGCAGCGATACCGGCAGCCGAACCAGCAGCCAACAATAACGTTCTATCCTTATAATTCATCCGATAGATTCGCGCATAATTAGAACCAACCGCAGCTCCGGTCACAGCAATAGGGCTTTCCAGACCTGCAGAACCGCCCAAACCTACCGTTATTCCTCCTTGTATTAATTG
>DATGTY010000029.1:0-2362 GCA_035301605.1 Chitinophagaceae bacterium
CCTTTCCTTCCGCAGTGCTGATACTGGTGTGATGCCCTTTCAGAAGAATCGTTATTTTGAGTTCCTTGCTTTTTTGAATTTGTAGTTGTAACCTTTCAAAGGAATTATTTGTTGTACCAAACAAACGCTCAAATTCTTTAGGATGAGGAGTCAAAATAGACCCTTGCGGTATGCAAGGCAATAGTTTTTTTTCTTTTCCAATAATATTTAGGCCATCTGCATCTATAATCATGGGCGTACTGGTTTCTTGCAATACAGACTTTAAGAAATGTCGCGTGTCATTTTTCATGCCGATTCCGGGACCAATTCCGATGGCATCCCATTGCGCTTTTTTTTCTTTAAAACCGGATAAATGTAAATCATCATAATCACAGATGCACATGGCTTCCGGGACTGTAGTTTGTAGGATATTATATCCACATTTTGGAATATGAACGGAAGTTAGTCCACTTCCGGAATGGATGTTTGCCTTTGTTGCCAGCACGGCTGCACCCATTTTTCCATAACTTCCTGCCATCAGCAAAGAATGTCCATAAGTACCTTTATGAGAAAAATTATTTCTTCTCTTATATTGTTTTGATAGCCAATTCTTGGAGGTTATATAATAGGAGGTAGGCGTCGCATTGATATAATCCGGAAGAATATTAATATTCAATATAGCTACCTTTCCCGTATATTTTTTATTTTCTCTGAAGAAAAAAGCCAGTTTATTAAATTGAAAACTTAAAGTATATGTTGCTTTGATTGCCACTTTTTCTATATCATTTTCTTCAGCCTGCAAACCGGAAGGCATATCAATAGAAAGGATGGTATTATTCTTACTATTTAATTTTAGGACGATTTCTTCTACAAAACCTTTTAAGGGACGATTTAATCCGGTTCCGAATAGGGCGTCAATGAGAACTGTATCTTTAGGAATAGATGGAAATTGTGTAATATTTTCTACATCAAAACAATGATTAGGATAATTAGCTTCTAAATTTTTCTTATTTTCCTCGCAATCCGCAGAAAATTTATGACTAAATAAAATGGTAAAAGTCTTCACCATATATCCTTTTTCTAATAGAAGCTTTGCGATAGCAAAGCCATCACCGCCATTGTTTCCAACGCCACAAAAGATATAAAACATTGATTTTTTAGTAAAATGAATTGCCAGCCATTCTACACATTGAAACGCAGCTCTCTCCATTAAATCTATACTTCGGATAGGTTCATTTTGTATGGTATATTGATCACCCTCTCTGATTTGCTGTGCTGTGAATATTTTCATGTGTTTATATTATTAGCCACGAATGTTTCATAACATAAAAGTAAAGATTTTATGCTGAAGAGGAACAAAAAAAAGCTGCCCTTTGAAAGAGCAGCTTTTAAAACTTTATTTATGTCCAAGATTTAAAGTGCAAATCGTATGCCTAAGCCCCCCCAGAGATCAAAGCCGCCGTTGGGGATACTAATCGCCGGTTGTATATCTATGCTTAAGTCAATGGGGGCATTATTGAATTTATAATCCAGTCCTAATACACCATCAATACCAAAAAATGCACCATCGGCATCATGATATCCGGAATTCCAAAAACCAATGTGAGCACCTGGACCTGCATACCATTTCAATCCGGGCGCGCCGGAAATAGGTCCATGAAATTCGTACAACCCGGTGATGGTAAACCAATCCGAGCCAAAACCTAGTATTCCTTCAATAGCTCGATCAGATCTAAAGAAGTATTTTGCGTCTATGGCGGCACCACCCCAATAACCCACTTTTACACCAAGCCCAAGTCTATAATCATGTCCCATCGCCTGTGCATCTGAATGCTTGGAAAATGCGAATATCGAAAAAACAGCTACTGCCAATACTAATAATGATTTTTTCATAGAATCCTTTTTTTTAAATTGAGTGATTTAATTAATTGTTAACAAATACTTTGCCAAATTTAACAATACATAATTGTTTATATTATCTTAAGAAGATATCGTTGAGCTACTTCTTTTTTTTGCCAGTCTTGATAAAAAGGTATAACCTAAAATACCGGAAACAGTGGAAGCAGCAAGTACGGCAATTTTTGCAATATCCTGCGCTTCTATGTTGCTAAAGGCCAAGACGGATATAAAGATAGACATGGTAAATCCAATTCCTGCAATCATACCGACGCCTGTCATCTGTTTCCAGGATGTATTATCCGGTAGTGCTGCTATTTTTAATTTGGTGGACAGGAAGGAAAAGAGAAGGATTCCAATTGGTTTTCCTAATAAGAGTCCGAGAAATACACCGATTGTAATTGGAGAAGACACAATATGCCCCAATTGATTGGGGAATATTATGGCCGTATTTGCCAATGCAAATAATGGCATGATAATGAAATCT
>DATGTY010000030.1:0-3127 GCA_035301605.1 Chitinophagaceae bacterium
CTTTTAGAGCCTTGGATGAAAAATGGCGATATAAAGCACATGAATTGATCCAAAAGGAAGCTCGTGCTATAGCCGAAGGCATGGGAGCAGAAGTTGATATTGAAATACCACCCGGCTATCCGAGTCTGAAGAATGATGAACACCTGTCTAAACTTACCAGAACTATTGCTGATGACTTTCTGAATAGCGAAAATGTGATGACAATTCCGAAACGAATGGGAGGAGAAGATTTTGCTTTTTATACCAGGGAGATTCCGGCATGTTTTTACAGAGTGGGTGTGGGGAATTCGATGAAAGGAATATCTTCCCATTTGCATACGCCGACTTTTAATGTGGATGAAGCTGCTATTGAAAAGAGTGTGGGGTTGATGACTTATATAGGAATGGAGCTGCTAAAGGAGTAGATAGGCGAGTATTTTTGTTTACATTCCGAAAGATGGAAGTTTCTTATGATATACTTCTCTTTTAATTTTGCTAGTTTCTAGTTATTTTTGTTAAAATTACGAATAACCTATTTTACTGATGCCTAAGCGAAAAAGACATAAAAATAAATTACTGCGTTTTATAAAGCGATTATTTATATTGCTGTTTCTGGCGCAGTTGCTATATATGGTTGCACTAAAATGGGTGAACCCGCCTATTACCATTACAATGTTATCAAATAGGATAGCCCTGGCGGGAATGAGTAAGGATTTTCATAGAGAGTGGGTGGATTATGAAGAAATCTCACGTTATGCAAAGTTGGCAGTGATTGCCGGAGAAGATCAGAAGTTTCCGGTACATCATGGCTTTGATGTGCAATCTATAGAAACTGCTTGGGTGGATTATCAACATGGGGAGCAACTTCGGGGAGCCAGCACCATTAGCCAGCAAACAGCGAAGAATGTATTTTTGTGGCAGGGGGGAGGATGGTTTAGAAAAGGATTGGAAGCTTATTGTACTTTTATGATTGAATTGATTTGGGGGAAGCAGCGGATATTAGAAGTGTACTTAAATGTGGCACAGATGGGAGACGGAATCTATGGTGTGGAGGCTGCGGCGCAGTATTACTTTCACACTTCTGCCAAGGATTTAACACGTGCCCAGGCAGCTTTGTTGGCAGCCTCTTTGCCTAATCCATTATATTATACGATAAAACCCCTTTCCGGAAGAACGCGCTACCGGCAGCAATGGATTTTGAAACAAATGAGCAATCTCAGAGGCGGAAACGCGATGAAGAAATTACTTTCGGGAGAATAAAATGGGTTAACCCGAGGTGTACTATTTCATTCTTTATTTTGTCATATTATATAAAAATAAAAGTGGAACTGAAATAAGAATCTCTTTTATGAGAAAATATTATATCTCTTTGTTAATTAACATGTTTTGACTAAAAACAACGGCTTTTTAACTTTTTAAAAACGTATAAAATTATCATTTCAGGTAAATCTCCTTTGTTATTTGGTAAATCGGTATAGCAATAATAAATATCCAATTTTACTGTTTTTCTTCATGTTTTAAGTTATACATTCGCCCGAATTGTTTTGACGAAAAGGTGTGAATAGAACAAACTTTTACTTGTAAATAATCAGTGACATGCAATCGTTGATGCCTTCATAGGAGGACGGTTGTTTTTATTTATTTTTTTATTAAAGTAAAAGTATATGTTAAATTTTCAACGACCCAGGAGTATTTTGCTCAAAAGGAAGTCCACAGGAACTCCACTTGTGAGAAAACTTGCTTGTGCGTCTTTATTGTTGCTTTCTACACAAGTAAGTGTAAGTGCAAGCACTTTGAATAAAGAACCAACAGGCAGCCAGAAAACGGATGTAGCGGTGGAAGCCGGAGAACTGGCGCCAACTATTCAAATTGAAGGCTCTGTTAAAGATGGGGCAGGTAATCCTCTGATTGGCGTTTCCGTCCAGATTAAAGGTACTTCCAAAGGGACCATTACCAATGCTTCCGGACATTTTAAAATTGAAGCAGCTGAGGACGCTGTTTTGGTTTTATCTTATGTAGGTTATGAGAATAAAGAAGTGTCCGTTAATGGTGAGACTTCTTTAAATATTATCTTAAAGCCCTCTGCGCAAAGTTTGGACGAATTGGTTGTAGTAGGTTATGGTAAGCAGAAAAAAGTAGATCTTTCAGGTTCTGTTAGTACTGTGGAAACAGAAGAAATCACGAATCGTCCTTCTACTTCTCTGTCAAATGCCTTACAGGGGATTGTCCCCGGTTTAGCTATTATGGATCGTCCGGGAGATGTTGGCGGAGATATGGGAACCGTTAACTTACTTGGTCGTGGAAACCTTGGCTCTTCTTCTCCGCTTTTTGTAGTGGATGGTGTTCCGGTAAGCTCTGCAGTGTTCAATAGGTTAAATCCTCAGGATATTAAAAGTGTTTCTGTATTGAAGGATGCTGCAGCAGCTGCTATTTATGGATCTCGTGCAGCTTATGGTGTTATCTTGGTGACTACCAAAGATGGTAAAAAGGGAGAAATGACCGTTACTTATAATGGATATTATGGTATTCAGATGCCGACTTATTTACCCGATTATCTGGGCTCTTATCAATATGCAAAATTGAGAAATGAAGCCGCTGTAAATAGTGGAGGATCCCCGGTATATTCTCAATCACAGTTAGGAACAATCAAAGATCAATCAAAACCTGATTTATATCCCAACAATGACTGGTATGATATTGTATTGAGAGATGCAGCGCCAACCACCAAACATCAATTGAGTGTTTCCGGCGGAGGTAAAACACGTTATTATCTGAGTGGGTCTTTCTCTCAACAAAATTCTATTTTACCCGGAAAAGATTTGAAACGTTACTCTTTGCGTGCCAATACACAATCTCAGGTGACTGATAAGTTGAAGGTTGGAACAAATCTTTCCTATACCAGAGATGGTTATAAAAATGAAAATGGAGCCATTAGTTGGATTGATTTAAATAGAATTCTACCACTAACGGTGAATAAACAAAGTAATGGAGACTGGGGAAGTATTACCGGAGGACATGCTGATGGAACATTAGCAGCGGTAAACCCTATGCGTATATTACAGGAAGGCGGAAACCGTTCTTATCGCCAAGATTTTTTTGGTGGACAGGTGAATGCAACTTATACGCCTATTGAGGGATTGGATATTAA
>DATGTY010000031.1:0-7206 GCA_035301605.1 Chitinophagaceae bacterium
TTTTATCTCCATTGAGCCAATGAGCTACATGGGCGCCTTCGACTACAATTTTTGTAGTGTTCCATTCTCCAACAGGATTGACATGTGCGGAGTCGGGCACCTGCATGGCATAATTGCTGCCGGTATGTTGCCAGTCTTCTAAATCTCCGGGCCAGCCCTGGTCATCAATAATTTGATATTCCGGACCGGTTAGATAAGTATGCGGCTGATCTTCTGTTACATGAAACATGATGCCACTATTAGATTCGGGGGAAATTTTCCATTTTATAGAGAAAACAAAATCTTTGAAGCTGCTGTCTGTGATAAGATCTGTGTGTGCAGCTCCCTCAATATTCCCATTACAGTGCAGGCTCCCATTTTCTACATTCCATGCATCTGTGGGGTGATTTTTAAAACCTCTCCAACCGTCTAGGTTTTTTCCGTTAAATAGAGTAATCCATGTTTCTGAGGAATTAGTGTTCATAGTTGAAGTTTTTTGAAAAGTAGAATCTTTGTTTTCAGAGGATTTGTTTCCGGAAGATTGACATGCAGAGAACAGTATCAGGGGAATGAGGAGAAAAGAAATCGTTTTCATAATTAGTTCTTGTTTCTAAGGGCTTTTGTGTGATAAATTCAAAATACACTTGTTTTTCAGAGGCTCTTTCTTTTTTCTTTAAGATAGATTTTGGCTAAATTTTTGATTGCCTATCTTTGTTTTTTTTGAATAGAGCAGCATTTGCTTTTCATAAAGACAAAGGGTCTCATCTGTTGAAATGGTGTGCCTTTTTATTCTGCCATTTTAAACAGTCAAAATTTCAAAATCTTGCTAAAGATAAAAAAAATTTTTGAAGGATTAATACTCACTTTGTGTTTCTTAGGGTTGCTTTTTTCTAACGGGATCGCACAGCATGCTCCCAAAAGGGAACTTCGGGCCGCTTGGATTGCTACCGTTGCTAATATTGACTGGCCTTCTAAACCGGGGCTATCTACTGCTCAGCAACAGAAAGAATATGTTCGGCTTCTGGATACACTTAAAAGCATCGGAATGAATGCTGTTGTGGTTCAAATTAGACCGGCTACGGATGCTTTTTATCCTTCAACGTATGAACCCTGGAGCTATTGGCTTACCGGCAAACAGGGAGAAGCGCCTGATCCTTATTATGATCCATTAAAATTCATGATTAGGGAAGCGCACAAAAGAGGAATGGAATTTCATGCCTGGTGTAATCCTTATAGAGCTGTTTTTAATGTAAATGATGAAAATGCATTGGCGCCGGGAAACCCTGTACGTAAACATCCAGATTGGTTTGTGCAGTATGGTCGGAAAAAATATTTTAAGCCGGGATTACCGGAAGTGCGTACTTATTTGGTGAAGGTGATTAAAGATATTGTGAAACGTTATGATGTAGATGCGCTCCATTTTGATGATTATTTTTACCCCTATCATATAGCAGGAAAGGAATTTCCGGATCAGAATACTTATGAGAAGTATGGGAATGGTTTGAGCAAGGCCGATTGGCGGAGACAAAACGTGAATAAGGTGATTAAAATGCTTGCTAAAGGAATTAAAAATGAAAAACCTTGGGTAAAATTTGGTATTAGTCCCTTTGGCGTATGGCGAAATTATAGTGACGACAAACCCCGAGGATCCAGAACGCATGCAGGAGTAACTAATTATGATGGTCTTTATGCCAACATCCTCTTATGGCTAAAGAAGGGCTGGATTGATTATGTTGCGCCCCAACTGTATTGGGATTTTAATTTGGACGCCGCACCTTATGGGCTTTTGCTCAAATGGTGGGCGCATCACACTTATGGGCGGCAGCTTTACATAGGACAAGCAATTTATAGAATTGGGAATAGCGGTGCGTGGAGTAATCCGGATGAAATTCCTCATCAAATTAGAGCCAATAGAAGTTATGATGATGTGAAAGGGTCTATTTTTTTTAGTGCTTCTATTTTTTATGATAACCCTTTAGGGATTAATGATAGTCTGAAAAGTCATTATTATAAGTATCCTGCTATCCCGCCGCGTATGCCGTGGATTGATAGTGTTGCTCCTGCGGCTCCTATTCCATTAGGCTTGAGGAGAATAAGTCGAGGTTATGAATTACATTGGAAAGATGGTGATCAATCAAATCAGACGACACAGTTTGTGATATATAGATTTCCGGAGGGGGAGACGCCGGATAGAAGTAATGCTGAGTATATTTTGAAGATTGTGAACAAAAAGCCATCGAAGATTCAAACTTATATAGATGTTTCTGCGGATGAAGGGGATAAATATCTTTATGAGGTGACCGCGCTGGACCGCTTACATAATGAAAGTGGTATCGTTGATGTTTTTAGAGAGACAAAAAAAAATAAGAAAGAACCAAAAGCTATTTATAGGGGGTCATAGGACTGATTAGAGTGGGTTTTGCCAATTATTAAGGCAAAATATTTTGTATAAAATCAGGATGTTTCTCACTTTATCAGATATTTTCCTAACTTCGTATTAACCAAAGAGGTTTTATTATTTATGTTTGATTATGCTTCCACGTCTAAACCGAAATTGGAAGTCTGCCCGTCTCCGGCGCTCTTACCTTTATACAATATTGAAGAAAGTATAGTGGTGATTATAGATGTTTTACGTGCTACATCTACTATTGCTGCTGCTTTGTATAATGGGGCTTCTGCTGTATATCCTGTAGCTACTGTAGAAAATTGTGTTGCATTGAGTAGAGAGAAAAACGGGATTACTGCCGGTGAGCGGGATGGAAGGATAGCTCCGGGTTTGGATCACGGCAACTCTCCTCTGGAATATCCAAAGGAGTTTATTGAGGATCAGGTTTTGGTATTAACTACAACCAACGGGACGCGTCTTCTACATAAATCCTTGGGTGCTCAGACTATTATAACAGGTTCCTTTCCTAATATTTCGGCAGTTTGTACTTATTTAATTCAACAGGACAAACCGGTTCTTCTGGCTTGTGCGGGTTGGCGAGATCGAGTGAATGTAGAGGATACGCTCTTTGCCGGAGCGGTGGTAGATAGAGTAAAAGAGTGCTTTGATGTGAATTGCGATGCCTGTACCATGGCGGAAAGTCTTTATCTTCAGCATGAAAGTAATTTGATAAAGGCAGTAGAACAATCTTCTCATTATAAACGTCTGGCATGCTTGGGTGTAAATAAGGATATTGAGTATTGCTTGTCATCAGATGTGGCTGCGGCTCTACCGCTTTATCGAGAAGGAAAATTGATTAATTACTTATAGCTCTCCTCCACGGGAGATACTATTTTCTCCAAATTTTTGTTTTAATTGATTTATTACTTTTTGTAACTTGGTTTTCCGTAGGGTATTCTCAAAAAGATTGAGTTGGAAACCTTCATCAACTAAACCGGAATATCGAATTCCGATAAGGCGTATTTTTCTCCCTGCGTATGAACCAGAGGTGTAGTATTGGTCAAATAATGCAAAGACCTGTTTGCGAAGCACTTTTTCTGATATGGTTGGGTCAATGGTTCTTTGTCTGGTAATGGTTTCAAAATTATTGAATCGCATTTTTATGGCTACGCAGGAGGTGAAGTATCCGGATTGTCTAAGCTGAATCGCATTTTTCTGATTTAAATTACGGAGTATTTGCATTAAGTGTGTGGCGTCTGACAGATCTTCTTCAAAGGTAGTTTCTACTGAAATTGATTTATGTTTTCGTGTGTCACTAACAGGAGAGAAATCTATTCCCATGGCTTTGCTTCTCAGGGCATCTCCCTGTTTACCAAAAAAAGTCCGCAGGGTATCCTGGGAACTGTCCGCCAGTTGCTGAATAGTAAAAATGCCCATTTTGTGTAGTCGGGAAGCCGTTTCTTTGCCTACCATAGGGATTTTTTCTATGGACATTGGCGCTAAGAAGTCTTTCTCTGTTCCGGGGGAGACGGCTATTTCTCCGTTTGGTTTGACGGTATCGACAGCTATTTTAGAAACCAACTTATTTATGGATATACCAAAAGAGATTACTAATTGTGTTTCTTCTTTTATTTTTTGTCGTAAATCGGTAGCTCGTTTAAAACATTCTTCAAAAGTTCCCATTCCCGAAAAATCAACATAGAACTCGTCTATACTCGCTTTCTCAAATAGAGGAACCTGTTGTGCAATAATTTGTATTACCTGCCTGGAATGTTTGGCGTATGCTGCATGGTTGGCTGGAACAACAATTGCTCCCGGACAAAGTTTTAATGCACGAATCATTGGCATGGCAGAATGTACGCCTAATGTGCGGGTTTCATAACTGCAGGAGGCCACGACCCCCCGGTCACCTTTCCCCCCAACAATTAGCGGCTTTCCTTTTAGAGTTGGGTTTAGTTTTTGTTCTACTGAAACGAAAAAGGCATCCAAATCAAAAAGTGCAATAACTCGATTTGTTTGAAGCTTATCATCCGACATAGCTCAAAAATAATATAAATTATACACTACCACTGTTTTCCATTATAAGCCTTTTTTGCTTTTTTCTTTTCTCCTTTTTTGTCTCTGACCTTCTTTTCATGTTGCGCTGCAGCTTTGAGTAGTTGCTTTGCTCTTTTTTTGCTCATTTTGCGCTGCTGGGGTTGCTGTTTTTGATGTTGTTGGTTAGGTTTTTTCTGGTTTTGCTTATTTTGTTGTTGTTTATTCTTTTTCTGGTCTTTCTTTTGTTTCTCTTGATCTTTATTTTTCTGATCTTTATTCTGCTTATTTTTCTTGTTCTGCTGATCTTTATTTTGATTTTTCTTATTCTTATTTTTATTCTTGTTCTGTTGATTTTTGTTTTTATTCTTATTTTTGTTCTGCTGTTCTCTCAGTTTTGTTTTTGCATACGCCAAATTATAACGTGCTTGGTCGTCTTCAGGGTTGGCAATAAGCGCCTTTTTGTATGCAGCAATGGCATTTTCCCATTTTTTTCCTTTCATGAAGGTATTCCCTATATTATAGTTGGTTGCGGCGACTTCTTTTTTAGATGTTTTTTCGTCTTGAAGGCTTTGATTATATCTTTGTGCTGCCTCCTTATATCTTTTTTCGGAATATAAGGTATTGCCTAAATTAAAAAGACCGATACCGGAAGTGGAGTCTTTTATCAGCGCTTTTTTGTAACTGGCTTCTGCATCAGAATATTTTTTTTCATTATAAAGTTTGTTCCCATTGCGCAAAAGCTTGTGTGCGGACTGAGCCTGCGTTTGAAATGAACAGAGAATACCTAAAAGGAAAAAAGTCAGAACTTGTTCTCCTTTCAGTGCTTTATTAATATGAATGCCTCTCTTCTTCTTGTACATTGTATGATCCTTTCCTATGCGATTTCTACTTCTTTTGTGGTGGTTTCGGGGATAAAAGGTTCGATAAATAAAAACAATAATCCAATAGCTAAGAAATATTGGAAATAGCTTTTATAATCGGCAAATAAATTCTCTCCGTAAGCCATTTTTTGAATACTATTTAGTTGATTTGTTAAAGTCGCTACTGCATTATTTGTGTTGTCGAGGTGTACATAAACACCATTCCCTTTTTGGGCTATTTTTTTCAATAAATCACCGTTTAGATGAGTAATGACGGTATTTCCTTTTTTATCCTTAAAATAGTCTCCTGTTTTAGGATTCATGATAGGTGCTCCTTTGGTTGACCCTAAACCAACGGTATTAATAATTATACCTTCTTCGTGTGCTTTACTTGCAGCCTTAACACCTTCTTTGCTCCAGTCTTCTCCGTCTGAAATAAGGACAATGGCTTTGTGCAATTTCTTTTTTTTCCAAAAAGCCTCCTGGCAACGTTGGATGGCTTGGTCAATGGCCGTTCCTTGAGTAGGAATCATTCCCGGCGTTATGGTATTCAAATACATTTTGGCAGCGCTAAAATCTACGGTGATGGGCATTTGCAGATAGGCGTTGCCTGCGAAAACAACCAGTCCAATTCTGTCGTTTGGGTTTTTATCCATGAGTTTGGAAACCAGATGTTTGGCTCTTTTTAAACGATTGGGTTTAATGTCTTTGGCAAGCATACTGTTGCTGACATCCAATGCGACCATGACATCTACTCCTTTTTTGGTTATTTTTTGTAACCTGTTTCCCATTTGGAGGTTGGCGGCTCCCAAAGTGATAAAGGCAAATCCGAGAAATAACATCCAAAATTTTAGTTTAAACAAACGCGGGGAATATCCTGTAAAGAGTTTCTTTACCAGGTTTTGATCTCCCATCCTCTTTATAGATTTCCTCTTCCACGCCAATACGCCAATGAAAACAGCTCCTATAAGGAGGAGCAGAAGGAGGAGATAAAGAAAGGTGCTATGTTCAAATCTTAACATAAAAATTAACCGATATATACCTGACAAATGTAAAGCTATGAATGGCTGTTTGTAATCCTTAGAGGCTTTTTAGGAAAAAATTAACAACCGATGAGTGCTTTGTGCATAGCTCCCGTCTCTTGGATTTCAGAAGCATTTAATTCAGATTACAGTTGTACAACAATTTTTCCTCTTGTGGATTGAGATTCAATAGATTCGTGTGCTTTTGCCATATCTGTAAACGGGATAATTTGATCAATATTAATCTTTAGTTTCCCTTCAGAAATCAAAACAGCCATTTCTTGTAAGTGTGCGCTACTAACGTACATGATAATCCATTCCAGATTGACATTCCTTTCTTTTGCTAGTTTGATGGCCTTGGGGTCATTTTTTGTTGAAGAGGGTAGGCAAACTACTTTTCCTCCCGGTTTGGTGCATTTAATAGAACGATATAATACATCGCCGCCCATGGCATCTAAGACCAGATCGACATCTTTGACATAATCTTCGAACTTTTCTTTATGATAATTAATCATTTTATCTATTCCCAATGACGTAAGGAAGTCTCTGTTTCTCTCCGAGGCTGTTCCGTAAACATAGGCTCCGTTGAGCTTGGCAAACTGTAGGGCAAGATGTCCCACTCCGCCGGCAGCTGCTTGTATAAGTACGGTCTGTCCTTTTTGAACCTGAAGATGTTCATTGATGGCTTGGTAGGCAGTGACACCAACGATTGGAAGGGCAGCAGCCTCTTCAAAAGAAACGCTTGCCGGCTTCTTGGTGATTGCCTTTGTGTCAGCGACGGCATATTCTGCATAGGCTCCCCCTGCTCCCGGAAATCCAATACATCCGAAGACTTCATCTCCTGCTGCAAACGCTGTTACTTCCTCCCCGCAATGCGTAATCACTCCGCTGACATCCCAGCCTATCACAGCCGGCATGTGCA
>DATGTY010000032.1:0-6797 GCA_035301605.1 Chitinophagaceae bacterium
CCCTGGGTTTTCCTGCTCCTTATTCCGGCTATTTGCATGCGTTTCTTTTCTGAGGAATGGCGGGAAGGTTCCATGGAAATCCTGCTAACTGTTCCACTGAAAGATGAACAAATCATTGGAGGAAAATATTTATCAGGCATCATTCTGCTCTTTTTTTCTTTAGTCCCAACCATTTTTTATTTTATAACGATAAAACATTTTGCAGCTCATCCCACGAATGTAGATACAGGTGCAGTCATAGGATCTTATATAGGGTTATTTTTTCTTGGCAGCGTATTTACAGCCATTAGTACCTGGTGCTCTTCCCTTAGTAAAAATACAGTAGTAGCCTTTTTACTCAGCGTATTCTTTTGCTTCATGTTTTATTCAGGCTTTGAAGCCTTAAGCCAACTTCCTTTTTTCAGTGGAGGGTTAGATTATTATTTAGAACTTTTGGGAATTGATTATCATTATCAGTCAATCAGTAGGGGCGTAATTTCTTTACAAGATATTATTTACTTTCTCAGCATGATTACTTTTTTTCTATATCTCACTAAACTTTCCTTGGACAAAAGAAAATGGGATTAATCATGAAAAAAGGAGCACTCAGAAAACGAAAACAACTAAGAAGTCTGGTCTTGTTTATCATCAGCCTCATCGTTATCAATATTCTTTGTTCCAAAGTATCTACTCGCTGGGATTTAACCAGTGATAACCGCTATACCTTATCTCAACCAAGCCAAACACGCTTAAAGAACCTCAAGGGAGAAGTCCACATAAAAATTTTTCTACAAGATGATGATTTACCGGCCTCCTTTCGGCATTTCTCAAAGTCTATAAAAACCTTATTAGAAGATTTCAACAGATATGCCGGAGGAAAAATTCATTTTGTATTTTTCAATCCCCTTCAGGGAGCTTCCGGTTCAGAAAAGAGAAAAATAATTGATTCTCTCGCTCATTTAGGCATTACGCCATATAACATCAGGGCACAAGCCAATAATTCCGAAGGAGTAACCACACAGATGATTTTCCCGGCTGCATTAATAGATTATCAAGGGCATAAAATAGGTATTAATCTGTTACAGTCACAGCCCGGAAGCAATCCTCAACAATCTTTAAATTATTCCACCTCTTTATTGGAATATAAATTTATTCATGCAATCTCTCGCTTAATAAAAGGGAAACCGCCACGCATAGCCTACATTTTAGGGAATGGAGAAACCTTAAACCCTTCTGTTTATGATTTATTTTCCATTTTAGATCGCCATTATCGATGGGATACTTTAAACCTCAAAAAAGTCTCAAATATTCCTAAATCCTACCGGGCTGTTATCATTCTAGATCCGTCAAAACCCTTCACAAAGGAGGAGAAGATAAAAATAGATCAATATGTTATGCATGGAGGCAAAATTCTTTGGGGCATTCATCCAACTCAGGCATCTATGGACAGTTTGCAAACACAAAATTCTTTTCTGGCTTATGATCATCGATTAAATCTAAAGAATCTATTATTCACTTGGGGGGTTAGAGTAAATCCCGACATTCTGCAAGATTTTCAATGTTTTGCCATCCCCATAACAATCGGGCAGATAGGAAACCGACCACAAATAAAACGACTTTCATGGCTTTATGCACCCCTCCTTACTCCGACCCCACATCATCCAATTACAAATAATCTAAATCTGGTATATAGCTCATTTCCGGGTTCTATAGATACAACCAATGTAAAAAACATTAGAAAGACTGTTTTATTAGCCACTTCTGATCATAGCCGGACTATTTCTATCCCTCAGCGCATTTCAATGGAGGAAGTTAAAAACAAACCCAACCCGAGAAAATTTAGAGAACAACATCTGCCGGTAGCGGTTTTATTAGAAGGTGCATTTTCTTCTGTTTTTAAAAACAGGTTAACTAAATCCGAATTAGGATATTATGAGAAGACATCCGGACAAAAATACCGAGCTCTGAGCCCGAGGAATAGCATGATTGTCGTATCAGATCCCAATATATTTAAAAATAAAGTCTCTAAAAAAGATGGGGCCCTGCCAATGGGCATGGATAAATATACCCGAGAGACTTTTGCCAACAGAACTTTCTTTAAAAACTGCCTTACCTATCTCACCGACAGCAGTAATATCATGATGGCGCGCAACAAAGAACGGAGTCTCCATCTTTTAAATAAAACAAAAGTAGAAAAACAAAAAAAATTATGGATTGCATTAAATTTTGCAATTCCTATCCTATTCATACTCCTCTTTGGTATCATCTTCCAATATGTCAGGAAACGTAACTTCGTAGAATAATACCATTTGCACAACTCATTCCTGAAGATATTTTAAATAAATATTATAAAGCATTCTTTTTTGCAGAGGTGTAAAAGAAGGATCTAAATCCGTTTGAATGTAATGTCGTTTAAAAGCAATAATTGCAGCTTTTTTATCTCTTATATCATAGCCGATCAAACGCAGTGCAGCAATTACATTAAACCCTTCCGGAACAGGCGGCAGATAAGCATCTACCGCATAACCAAATCCATGCGCGGCCAATGTTCTCCAGGGGAAATACACACTCGGATCCTGTTTTCGGGTAGGAGCCACATCGGCATGACCAATAAAATTTCCTCTACGGATTCCATAACGGTTTTCTATAGATGACAATAAAACCAAAAGAGATTTTATTTGAGCACTACTAAAAGGCTCGTGTCCGTCATTATCGATTTCAATTCCCAAGGATACAGAATTAATATCCTGCATATTTCCCCAACGGGAAGCCCCGGCATGCCAGGCACGATATTTTTCATCTACCAATTGATAAATGGTTCCATCTCCACAGATGAGAAAATGTGCACTCACTTTCCTATTGGTATTGGCACGAGTAAGAGTCTTCAATGATATTTTACATCCTTCCTGTGCGGTATGGTGAATAATAACTAAATCGGGTTGTCTAATATTAAAATTCGGTGATGGCGCCACCCACTGTTTTACCTTTAAAGAATCTAAAGACAACTTAACGGGAGTAAAATGATTATAGCCTTTTCTTTTTTCTTTCAATGTCTTCTTGTAGGCTCGTTTAGCCCCTTTACCGGAAGGATAGAGATAGTCTGAACAGGAGGAAGCGACAAAAAGCAGGAATAACATTCCCAATAATACAGGTAGTTTTTTCATTGATCTCTTTTTATTGTAATCCAATTATCGACAGGGTAAAAATACAAATTAATTTTTTCTGACTAACTTTGCATATTCCGAAGAGCATACTTCTCTCTATTTTACCATAAAAAATGATGCTTAATGAATGCAACAGATAAGAAAACACAGTCGGAAATCACTCCAGACAAGGGGATTCAATTGCTTAAAGAAGGGAATCGACGTTTTATAAAAAGCAAACAGGCATCACATGAATTTTCCCGGGAGATGAAAGCAACGACACAGGGCCAATACCCTTATGCTTCCATACTCAGTTGTATTGATTCCCGTGTTCCTGCAGAAATTGTTTTCGATCAGGGCATCGGCGACCTTTTCAGCACACGTATTGCAGGGAATGTGATCAGTAACGATGTATTAGGAAGTTTAGAATTTGGTGCAGAATTAGCCGGAGCTAAATTAATTGTCGTTTTAGGACATACCAGTTGTGGTGCGGTGACGGGAGCCTGCAATAATGTAAAAGCCGGTAACCTGACAGGGCTGTTAGCTAAGATCAAACCGGCCATCGAAAAAACAGAGAGAAAGGAAGATGAAAAAATTTTCATCAATGCCGTTTCCAAAAATAATGTGGCAGAAAGTATCGCAGAAATCCGTCATCGAAGCGAAATATTAAAAGGACTGGAAGATCAGGGAACCATCCGGATCATCGGTGCTATGTATGATATTCATACCGGTGCGGTGGAATTTTACGAGTAACAGCCGAGTTCATCCATTCATCTGTCAGATGGTTGGCATCGTCGTCTGACGGGTGAACTTCAAAAATTCTTAGTATTTTTGTAATAAACCAGAGAAAAGAACATATCATGGATCAAAGACAGACAAATAACAAGCACTGGATACTTGCTGCAATTCTCATTTTAGTTGCGGCTTTTAGCAGATTACTCCCCCATCCGTACAACTTCTCTCCAATCGCAGGAATGGCCTTATTAGGAGGAGCAGTTGTTAAGGATAAAAGACTGGCCTTCATCATCCCGCTGGCAGCCTTATTTATTTCCGATTTATGTTTTTCTTTATTTACCGCTGTTCCCGGATTCTATGGTTCATCCCAAATAATAAATTATGCTGCTTTTGCACTTATTGTTCTATTGGGCATACTGTTAGTAAAAAAAATCAATGCAAAGAATGTGATTATCGCTTCATTAAGCGCTTCCGTATTATTTTTTATTATCTCTAATTTTGGGACTTGGGTCATGGCAGGTGGCATTCCTCCATATACTGCAGACGCAGCAGGCCTACTTGACACTTACATTCTTGGCATTCCATTCTTTGGAAATACACTCATTGGAGATTTGGTATATAGCGGTGTCCTTTTTGGATTATACGGCCTGCTTCAACATTATGTTTTCACAACACCTAAGACAGTAAAGCTAAAAGTGCAAAGTAAGTCTTAAATAACACCGAGAAAGCTTAAACTCACTTTGGCAATTCAAGCTCCTTTTATTCAGGGGAGGTATTCCCATATTTTTGAAATCCTGTTTGCAAAAGCTGCTCTAGTTTTTTAAACTTACATTTCAAAGAAGAAGAGGAGATAACAATAGGTGTCCCAAAATACTTAAAGCTTCCATGTAGTGCTTTCTGATGACTTCTTTTGCTCATCCGACCAATATAATCTTCCGGGTTCTTCACCTTTACTACGACAAACTTGCTGGAGGCTACCACTTTCTTTTCAACAGCAACTATATCCTCCCAAAGAATAGTACCCACACTGGTTTCAGAACTATTATCGACAATGCCATGCTCATCAATTTTTAAACCCGGCTTTTTTGCCGACAATTTAGGAACATACACGCCAAGATAATATCCAAAAATCACTAAAGAGACAAAACCCAAAATACGGATAATCAGAATACTATGTATCAATGGACTCTGTAAATCCCAGGGACGCAGGACAAATAGAAACCCCACGATAATCAACAGCACACAGCCTACTGCAAGTAGCCACATTTTCGTCTTATTCAAAGGAATAACTACAGAATCTCTCGTAGGCATAAAAAGGAGTGAGCTTTATAATAAAATTTCCGGAATAGCCGCTTCAAAAAGCGACGATTCAATTTTCTTCTTTTTCTACTAATCTAAATCCATTACCATGGATATTCACAATTTCGACCTTTGAATCTACTTTTAAATATTTCCTCAGTTTGGCAATATACACATCCATGCTCCTTCCATTAAAATAAGTATCACTACCCCAAATCCGCTTCAAAGCCAATTCCCGGGGAAGTAAATCATTCTTATACTCACAAAGCATTCGAAGCAATTCATTCTCCTTCGGAGATAAAGTCTTGGTTTCATCATCTGATTCAAGCGTTCGCAAACGAGCATTAAAGTGGAATCCTCCCAGATCAAATTCATCTGTTTCATCCTCCTTATTATGCAACTCCTGATTTCTTTTCAGAATCGCTTTAATTTTAAGCAACAAGAGCTCACTGTCAAAAGGTTTGGTAATATAATCATCAGCTCCCAGTTTATAGCCTTGAATAATATCATCCTTCATGCTGCGCGCCGAGATAAAGAACAGCGGAACCTCCGGGTCAATATCTCTAATTTCCTCAGCAAGCGTAAACCCATCCATGTTTGGCATCATAATATCCAACAAACACAAATCAAAGTTTTCCCTTTTAAAAGCAGCCAAAGCGAGAATACCATCTCGACAAAGTTCTACTTCAAAATCGTTTAGCTCCAAATAATTCTTTAGAACCATTCCTAAATTAGAATCATCTTCCGCTAATAATATTTTCGCATGTATTTCTTCCATTTTCAAAATATTTCCTTACAAATTTAAGCTAAAAGCAATGATATGACAAAGATTTATAGCATCTCATTGTTAAAAATAAGACATATTTCACAGTTCCTTATAAAAAAGCCAACTTTTCTTCAATTTTTCTTGCACTAACCTAATAATTTACAGTGGTTTCTTCTGCAGTTTCTTAGGTACAAGTAGTACCGCAAAAATGGTTAACACCCCAACCAGAACCATGCCTACATATATATGATGATTCGCAGTATTTAAAGCCTCCTTAATAAAGAGTTCTGCTTTATCAGAAATAGTCGATTGCTGTAAAGTTTTTAAAACATTCCCGGAATCCCCTGAAATATTAAGGTCGGACTGTTTCAATTGTTGCGCATAAGAGAAATTAAAGACCGCACCAAAAATAGCCGCACCCAAACTCTGACCGAGATATCTGCAAAACTGATTAGAACCGGTAACCACCCCTCTGCGATCCCAATCTACCACCGCCTGAATACCGACCAGAGCAGGAGTAGAAAGCAATCCAAATCCGGCGCCCAAGAGAATTTGATCTAATACCAACAAGAAAACAGACTGCGGCCAGGGAATAAACAAGAAACCTACTGATGCAACAACAATCAAAGCCGTACCAATCAATTCAGTATTTCTAAAGCCTATATTCAAATATAATTTCCCTGAAAATGCTGAAGCAGTGGGCCATCCTAAACTCATAGCCGCCAAAACTAACCCGGACAAAATCACACCAAAACCAAGAGATGCCTGCATAAAGGTGGGTAAATAAGTTTCAGGTCCCATCATAATAATGCCCAATCCTACCACAGCCAAATTAGAACCTAAGAAAGTTCTGTTGGTAAACACCCAGCCCGGCA
>DATGTY010000033.1:0-3620 GCA_035301605.1 Chitinophagaceae bacterium
ATATTATGCAACAAAAGGTTATAAAGTGATTAGAGATTAGGAGGTTTAAGTAAAAAACTTAATGCCTGATATTATGGGAAAAGAAGAATATGTCATAGGCGTAGATTTTGGAACTGATTCTGTCAGAGCTGTAGTGGTAGATGCTTTGACGGGTGAAAATATGGCTACTTCGGTATGTTCTTACTCTCGGTGGAAAAAAGGACTGTATTGTGATGCTTCTAAGAATCAATTCCGTCAGCATCCTTTGGACTATATAGATGGTCTTACAACAGTGATAAAAGCATGTGTTCATCAGGTAAAAGAGGATGTTAAAAAGTATATTAAGGCGCTTTCTGTTGCTACTACAGGATCAAGCCCGGTAGCAGTAGATGAGCAAGGGTGTCCTTTAGCCCTTTTAGATGATTTTAAAGTGCACCCGAATGCCATGTTTTTTCTTTGGAAAGATCATTCTGCAGTAGAGGAGGCAGAAGAAATAAATAAAGCAGATAAGGGATTAGCAGGGGATTATTTAAAGTATGTAGGAGGTCGTTATTCTTCTGAATGGTATTGGGCAAAATTGTTACATCTCCTGCGAACGGATAAAGAAGTCGGACGGAATACTTATACTTTTGTAGAGCAAAGTGATTGGATTCCCTATTTGCTGACCGGAGGGCATGATGCGGAAAAAATAAAAAGAAATGTATGTGCTGCAGGACATAAAGCTTTATGGACAGCAGATTTTGGAGGCTTACCTCCGCTTTCTTTTTTTAAAACCATTGATCCTGTATTGGAAAAGTATGTACCTCGATTTGGGAAAAAAGTTTATTCTGCAGATGAGTTAGCGGGAAACCTCAGCGAGGAATGGGCCAGGAAACTTGGACTTTCAACGAGAGTAAAGGTGGGAATAGGATCTATTGATGCACACGTAGGTGCAGTGGGAGGGGGAATTAAACCTTATTTTATGAGTAAGGTCATCGGTACTTCAACCTGTGACATGATGGTTGTTTCAAAAAAAGAATTTAAAAATAAAGTTGTTGACGGAATTTCCGGTCAGGTCGCGGATTCTATTATTCCGGGAATGGTTGGACTGGAAGCAGGGCAATCAGCTTTTGGAGATATCTATTCCTGGTTTAGGAATTTATTATTGTGGCCTCTAACTCAAAAAATGCTGAAAGATACAGTTTCGATTTCAGAGGAAGCATTCTCTAATTTAAAAGAAAATATTTTAGAAGAATTAAATCAACAAGCAGCAGAATTGCCATTACAAGAGGAGGCTGAGTTTGCTTTAGATTGGTTTAATGGCAGGAGAACCCCTTTTGTAGATCCGACTGTAAAAGGAATGATTGGTCATCTTACTTTAGGCTCGCATCCGCCGCAAGTATATAGGGCATTAGTGGAATCTACCTGTATGGGTTCCCGGGCTATCATAGAAAGTATAGCAAAGCAGGGAGTAGAAATACACGGAGTAAATGCCCTTGGAGGAATCGCTGTAAAATCGAAATACGTTATTCAGACGTTGGCAGACGTACTCAACCGACCCATTCATGTGTCGGAAGTAGAACAACCGGTGGCTATAGGCGCTGCAATGTTTGCTGCAGTGGTTTCCGGTTGTCATGAAAGTGTGGAAGAAGCTTACAATAAAATGGGAGAAGGAGGGGAACGGTTTTTTTCTCCGAATAAAGAAAGGATTGAATTCTACAACCGTAGATTTATACAGTATAAGCGCTATGGAGAGTATCAGCATTGAGTTTATAATAATTTTTAAGAAAACGCCAACTATGATGGAAGCTTTACAACTAAATACACCCAAAATACTGGATCGGAAGACTTTTAATGAAATATATGATACCTATTATCAGGATTTGTTGAGGAAGTTTGTTTTTTTAATAGGCTCTCAGGAACGTGCAGAAGATATTATACAGGAAGTCTTTTTAAAGATATGGAAACAGCGTCGGCAGATAGATTTTAGTTTATCCCTTAGATCTTATATGATGCGGATAGGTCATAACCTGATTATGGACTATTACAGGCATCACAGGGTGGAGAAAAAATTTGAAGCCCGATATAAAAGACAAAATAATATAAACTATATAGATGTGGATGAGCTTTTTCACGAGGATCAGATGTCCCGTTTAGAAAACGTTGTAAATAAGTTGCCTCCTAAAAGAAGACTGATTTTTAAATTATGTAAATTTGAAGATAAGAGCTATAAAGAAGTGAGTGAATTATTGAATGTTTCCCAGAGTACAATCTGTGATCATATTGTAAAAGCAAAACGTTTTATTAAGTCAGAATTGGGTTTTAAGGGCCATTATTACAGGGGAAGAGCTTAAAAATGAAAAAGAAAATATTAATTAAAGATATTGCAGAAGCAGCGGGAGTATCTTCTGCCTTGGTTTCTTATGTTATGAACAATAAGTCGGAAGAAGCCAGAGTGAGTACACGAACAGCTGAGCGGATCAGAAGAATAGCCAAGGAAATGAATTACCAGCCCAATCAGGTAGCTAAAAGCTTGAAAAGTGGGAAATCTTTTTCTATAGGTCTCATTGTTACTGATATCTCTAACCCCTTTTTTGGTCGTCTGGCCAGATTAATCGAAAATGAATCAAATATTGAGGGCTATACTGTTTTATTTGGGAGCTCAGATGAGAATGCGGAGCGTGCTCATCAATTGATAGATACTTTAGTTAATCGACAAATTGACGGAATTATCATTGTCCCTGCTGCGGGAAGTGAAAATCAGTTGAAATATCTATCGGAAATGAATATCCCTTTTGTCTTGCTGGATCGATATTTTGAAGATATAGAATCGAGCTATGTCGTTATAGATAATTTTAAAGCCACATATCAGGCTACCAGGATATTGCTAGAAAGAGGGCATGAAAAGATTGGGTTGGTTCGATATAAAAGTGATTTAAAGCATACCGTTGATCGGTTTTTAGGCTATAAGAAAGCATTAGAAGAAGAAGATAAATACAATGATGGTAAATTTATTTGTAAGGTAGGATATGAGGATATGGATTCTTTTAGTAAAGAATTTAAAATGCTGATAGAGAAGGGTGTAGATGCGATTATGTTTTCAACCAATACGTTATCTATACGGGGGCTGAAAATGCTGAAAAAGGAAAAAATTAAAGTTCCTGATAAAGTGGATGTTTTTTGTTTTGATCAGAATGTGTCTTATGATCTTTTTTATTATCCTATTAGCTATGTGAAACAACCCTTGGATTTAATTGCACATGAAGCAGTGAGGTTGCTTCTTAGGAAAATTTACAGAAAAGAAGATTATCAGGAAAAAATTGTTTTGAATCCTGAGATTGTAAAAAAAATTTGAAGATAGAGCAGAGGGTTTGAATCTTGAGATCGTAATAGTAATGATAGTGTTTTAAAAATTTTGCTTAAACGGTTAAATTATTAGGACTGCATAAAGGGGAATTCTATATTAAGGTGATTTTGACCTGGAGGATTTCCAAAATAGAGGTAATGTTTGGCTGTTTTTTTATATAAAATTGCTTAAACGATTAAATTTATAAAGAATGAATATTTAATAAATAATAAAGATTTATGAAAAAATTAAGCGGACTATTGCCAATATGTCTTTTATTTTTTGCGCTTTCTGTACAAGGCCAAAGTAAAGTTTC
>DATGTY010000034.1:0-2769 GCA_035301605.1 Chitinophagaceae bacterium
CTTTCATGCTAGTACTAATATGAATATTAGTCATGACTTCCAAGTAGGACTAAACGTTGATGGGAATGTTTCTAAAAAGAAATGGTTCTTTTTAAAGCAAGGAGGGGAAGACCCTCAGAAAGATATAAATAATTTACTACAAACCCCTCAATTTACACCACCTTATGTAAGAGGTTTGCCTGTAAAAATAGGTAGGGATAATAGAGGATCTGGTTTACATTTTTTTGAAGCTCAGAAATTAAACAATTATACTAAATCTCAATATGTTATTCTAAATGTAAATGCACATTTAGATTACAGTCCTTCTTTTTTACCCGGGTTAAAAGTAAGACTTTCTTATAATAAGAACTATAATAACTTTTGGGGGAAACAATATGGAACGACGTATAAGGATTACACTTTTACTATGTTAGGAAGGCATAAACATATTTATGGCGGACAGATAGATCAAGTTACAACAGAGAAAAATGGAGATAGAGTAAGAATTAATCCTGCCATTACTCAAGCCTATCAATTAAATGCTAATTTAAGTTATGAAAGACAATTTGGAAAGAGTCATCTTAGTATTCTTGCTTTGATGGAGCAGTCTCAAAGCTATCACGAATCAGTTGCTGCTGAAAAGGATGAGGTAGCTAATGTAGATGTAGATTATATGCGTGCTGCATTTGGGGCTATGACAACTGTTAATAGAGCAAACGAAGCAGGAACCATGTCCTTTGCAGGTCGTGTTAATTATAATTACGCAAGCAAATATATTGTGGAATTTGATTGGCGATATGATGCTTCTACTAAATTTGCCCCCGATTATCGTTGGGGGTTCTTTCCTGCTTTTTCCTTCGGTTGGATTCTTTCAAATGAAAACTTTTTTCACAGTTCCTTTATTAACTTCCTGAAATTAAGGGGGTCTGCTGGATTTTTGGGTAGAGATCGAGCTACTTCCTGGGCTTGGTTTCAACGCTACACTTTGGAAGCGGGAGGGCATGGCGCTGTATTTGGGGGCAATGGAGATAGGTTGACAGATGTAAAGCTAGAAAAAGCTCCAAATATTTTTGTGAAATGGGATCATATAAATCAATATAATGTTGGGATTGATGCTAGTTTATTTAATAATCATCTTTCATTAAATTTTGATGGATACTATAATTATGGACATGATTTATTAAGTCAGGTTTCGTCTAGTGTTCCAGTAACAGTTGGATCTCCTATCCCTGCTGAGAATTATGGAATTACTGAATCAATGGGAATTGGATTTACTGTCACTTGGCAAGGAAAAATAGGTGAAGATTTTAGGTACTCTATCACCTCTGGAGCAGGTTATGAAAATAGTAGACCAATAAAGGCAGATGTAGCTGCCGGTGTTGTGGGAACTTATTTAGATCCAACTGGTGTTTATACAAGAAATAGAGGAACTTTAGGATATCAATATGAAGGAATGTTTAGATCCAGGGAGGATGTCAATACCTTTTTAAAGAAACATCCAAATTATACTATTTTTGGTCAGGAACCACGACCCGGAATGTTGTATTATAAAGATATTCGAGGTCCTAAAGTTGATGGCAAATATACAGAACCAGATGGTAAAATTACCGAGGCAGATCAAGTATGGATCTTACCGAACAGAGGATTTAACAAAGGAATCTCTTTTAACCTTCGGTGGAAAGGACTTAAACTTCATTTGAAGACTTCCTTCTCCCTAGGGAAGCAGGCCTTTGTTCCGAGTATTGCAAGAAAACAACCTCAACTATATAGATCCGGTGGAGCTTTTTGGGCAAATCACTGGAGACCAAGTAATATAGATGCTGAGTATCCAGATCCATATTGGGAAGATGGTTATTCTCCAGCTTCTAGTTTTTGGTTGAAGAATGCTTCTTCTTTTAGTATTTCTCTTATTAATTTATCTTATAGACTCTCCCATGACTTAATGGAAAGAATAGGCTTAAATGGATGTAGGTTTTATGTTGTTGTGACTAATCCTGTCCATATACAGAATCAATTATTGACTTATAATGCAAAATATCCTGAGTTGAGAACAGCGACGGTTGGTATTGATATAAATCTTTAAATAAATAGTTATGAAAATCAGATATGTTATATACTTGTTGCCTTTATTTATTTATATTACTGGCTGCGAGAAAATTTTGGATAAAACCGATTTACAATCCTTTAGTGGAAGTCAAATTGTGAATAGTCTTGATTTATCAAAGTCGTATTTAAATAGAATTTACAATGATAATTCTCCGGGGTGGCCAGGTGGTGATTTTATGAATTGTTCTGAAGAAGTTGCAGGGAATACTCCTTATTTTGAAGGTACTGTTACTGTAAACACCGTTGATTTTTATGGCACGTCAGTTAGTGTGGATAATATATGGGGAAATCTTCGGGCAATTAACCAATTTATTAAAATCATTGATGAGGGAAATTTATCTGAGCAAGAGAAAAAACATTTGAAAGGTCAAGCGCTTTTCTTTAGAGCTTGGGATTATTTTAAACTTGTTCGACTATACGGTGGAGTCCCCTTGGTTTTGGAACCTCAAAATGCAGTTGGCGAGGATAATCTTAAAAAAACTTTTTTGGCAAGAAATAAAACTTCTGAATGTATTCAACAGATTGTGAGTGATCTCGATTCTGCTGCGGCATACCTCCCGGGAATTTGGTCGAATACAGACGATTGGGGGAGGGTTACTAGTGGTACAGCTCTTGCTTTAGAAGGTAGGATTCTATTGACTTGGGCCAGTCCGCAATTCAATCCAAAGGATTTGAATGATAGAT
>DATGTY010000035.1:0-2328 GCA_035301605.1 Chitinophagaceae bacterium
AACCACCTGCTTGTTCAAAGGCAGCCCAGAAAAAAACAGTAAAAAAGGCAAAAATAGCCACCGCAATCATCTTATCTCTTAAAATACCCCGATATCTTGCTAATCGACTTATCAGCATGATAAAAAATAATAATAAGGCAAACAATATGGCAACAGTTGAACCCGCCATGTCCAAAATATGAAAATTGAATAAATTCACCCCTCCTATCTTAGAAATGGGATCATTAATGACCCATACTATCCCTATGATTGCACTAATGGCAGTCAATACAATATCCAGCTTTGTAAATGGATTTCTTTTCCTCTCTTCCTTTGTCAGATGTGCTTCATCATCCTCCTCTTTTTCTGAAAACACATCCCCAACTTTATCTTCGGCTGCTGCCAGTTCTTGCTGCTTTGCTTTTTTAGGGTTTTTCCCAACCGAACCAAAAATCCCCTGCGCAAAGTAAAATTGCAACATTCCAAAAAACATAAAAATTCCGGCCAGACCAAAGCCCCAGCTCCAGCTAATCATTTCCCCCACATAGCCGCAGAGTAAGATGCCTAAAAAAGCACCCGCATTGACGCCCATATAGAAAATCGTAAAAGCACCATCTTGCTTTTCCGGTTTCTTTTCATACATCTGTGAAATAATAGAGGTCATATTGGGTTTAAAAAATCCATTACCTGCTACCAACAAAAACAAGCCAAGATAAAGCGACCAGTTCGTTTCAACAGCAAGAGAGGCATGACCCAGCGTCATAATAACAGCGCCAATAACCACTGCCGCCCGATAACCAATATGTTTATCAGCAATCCAACCTCCAATGATAGGAGTAACATAAACTAGAGAAGTGTATGTTCCATATAATGCCAAAGCCTCTTCTGATGGCCAGCCCCAACCTCCTTCCAGTAAAGAAGTAGTTAAAAATAAAACCAATATGGCACGCATCCCATAATAGGAAAAACGTTCCCACATTTCGGTAAAAAACAAGACAAACAATCCGGAGGGATGTCCTATTACCGTAGAGCCGAAAAAATTATTGACATCGCTTTGAGTGGCCATTATTCTTTAATTTTAATTAAAACAAAAAACCTTTATTTCATTCATTCTTCAGTACAGTAACAGCTAGGCTGTCGCTTTTTCTTCCTCCTCCGTCATTTCATGTTCTCCTTCTTCAACGCCATGCGTTAAACGATTAATAGGTTTGATAAAGATAATAATCAGAAATCCAAATAAAACAGTAAAAATAGTTATTCCGGCAAAGGTCTTTAATTCCATCTTTGTCTGTATTTCATCAATAACAAAAATACCGGCATAATTTATTTTTCCATCAGTTACCGCCGTCGTTGCATGCGGATCTATACTAAATTTAAAAGTGGCATGATATGGATTCTGCTTGGTAATATTATTTTCTCTAAGGGTTTGCATAATTTCCACCTTATCTTCCGAATCCTGAAAAGCGATTAATTTTAAAACGGAACGACCATTAGCAGTATCAACGGCCATAAACTGCCCATCAGCAGGATAAAGTGCTGTACTGATAGAAAAGTTTTTCTTTTGATCTAGTAAACCACCTAAATCTTTAACGTAAGTAGATAACTCCGGCTCAGAAGTCGTTAGTTCAATTTTGGTAGGTTCTCCCTGCGAAAGTTCTCCTACGAGTCCCGCCACTTTATTCCCAAAACCTGTAGCTGCAAAATATAATCCCATCATAATTGAAGCATACTTTACCGGAGAGAGCTTCGTTATAAATGAGAGAGAAACAGGAGAAGAACTCAGCTCTCCAATTGTATTGAAGAAATAGCATAAGATGAGCCAAAACATCGCAGATATTCCAGCACTCTGAAATTGTAAAGAAGCGAAGACCATAAAAAGAAAGCCTAAGCCCATGATAATAATTCCTACAGCCATTTTATATATAGAACTCGCCTGATGCCCCTTTAGCTTCCTTGCAGCCCAAAAACCAGCTACCGGAACAGCAAATAGAATAATAAAAATAGGATTAAAGGTCAAAAACCAGGGAGCCGGAACCTGAAAATTAAATAAATCAATTAATCTATCGGTCTTATCAGACGCATAGAGGGTTAATAAACCGCCGGCCTGTTCATAAGCTCCCCAAAACACAATCGTCATTAAAAAAGTAATAATAATAACGACAAACCGATCTTTCATAATTTTAGTATCCAGATCCTTGTACATCATTAACATCATTCCCACAACCAAACTAATAAAAATATAAAGCAGTCCATAAGCTACAGATTCAGTAAAGAGCCAATATAATGACAAGGCTACCAGTATAGAGGTTACAATTAAAGGAACACGTGTTTTAAGTAGATTCTTAAATA
>DATGTY010000036.1:0-5557 GCA_035301605.1 Chitinophagaceae bacterium
TTAGATTTGAGTGGTAGATTCGTTCAATAAAAAGGAAAATTCTCCAAATTATTATATTTTAGCAATTTGCTACTTAAATAATAAAAATGTTAGAAAAACTAAAAGCTATAGACAGAAACCTGTTTCTCTTTCTAAATAGCCATCATAATTCTTTTTTCGATCCGATCATGTATTGGATTAGCAATAAATGGTTTTGGATTCCTTTTTATCTTTTAATCGTTGTATTGATTATCATGGCGTACAAAAAGCGGAGTATTTTGATTTTTGTATTTATTGCGGCTTTAGTTACCATAAGTGATCAGCTTTCTTCGCATTTACTGAAACCCCTGGTAGGTCGATTACGGCCTTCACATAATCCGGACTTTGAAGGCTTGATTCATCTAAGTAAAGCTGGTGCGGGTGGACTCCATGGATTTGTTTCCGGACATGCAACCAATAGTTTTGCATTGCTTGTTTTTCTTAGTTTAATTCTTGGTAAAAAATTTAACTGGTTGAAATATGTACTGTGTTTTTGGGCCTTGATTATTTCTTACAGCAGGATTTACAATGGGGTACATTATCCCGGAGATGTGATTTGCGGAGCAATATTAGGAAGTCTGGTGGGGTATGGACTGGCTAAATTATATGGCTTGATTACGAATGAAACCGGTGCTTTGAATTTAAGTCGTAAGTGAAGATAGCCCGTTCCAAAATCAGGTTCCATATAATCGTTCTGATGACTGTTGTAGAGGAATAAATATCAGCGTTTGCTATATGAGTTATGTATTTATCTCTATTGGCTAAAATTAGTCAAGAATTTTTAGCTTTGTTTTCCTCCTCATTCTTTTTTTTATTAGCTGCATTTTGTTTTTGTTGATTCTCCTTTTTATCCAATTCTTTTTGTAATTTAGATTTCTCTTTTTCTTTTTTATCCTCTTTGGGCTTGGGTTTAGGACGCCACAAAGGAATGCGGTAACTAATATTATAATTGACATCAAAGACGACATTAGAGGTGGCAACCCCAAAACCCGGAATAAGGTAAGGTCGTAATCCATTGTCAAAATTTCTAGTTATGAGCATTCTCAGATGCAATCCCCATGATAAGAACAAATTATTAAATACTTCTACTTTCATTCCCAAGGTAGCTTCTCCCCACTGTGGTGTAATGGTTTTATAAGGAAACTCGCCTTTAACATCACCCCAGTAGGGGTATTCTATCTGGTAGGAAGGAATAGCTCTATCCATACGGGCTATACCATAGCGAACGCCAACAAAAACCATGTTACTTTCAAAAGGAAAAGAAGGATTTAATAAATTATAATCAATACCGGCTTTCAAAAATATGCCATTACTCTTATAGGAAAAAGCAGGTTTATTATTTAATTCTGTTTTGTTCCAACCAGTCTCTGCTGCAATATATAGATTGGTATCTACTTTTAAATCGGCGTGAAAATTAAGATCTGTTCTATAGTCTTTAATAAAATGAATAGGAATTCTGCTTAAATCCATACCAATCCGAAGTCCATGATAAGCATCAGAAGGGAATTGGGCTAATGCCTGTGTATATCCTGCAAATAAGAAAATAAAAGCAAAGATGCTTTTAATAAAATACCTCAATATTATTTTGTTGCGTAACATTAACCTCTTTAAGTTTTATACGAATAGAATCAATATGATGATGAGTGGTCTGAACGGTATCCAGATGATAGACATTTTTAAAACCACAGCCGGCAGAAACAAATTGTAAATCATTGGTGTATGAGATGGAGATGGTGTCTCCCATGGATAATGTTGTATCCGGTCGAATATAGAATTGGGTGCTGTTGTTATGGGGGTTTAAAGGTACATAAATGGCATTAATATTAGTTTGTATGCTCGTATCAACAGTGCCTATAGGATGAAAGGACAGTGCCGGCAACATACTATCTGAGGCTTTCTCCTGATTAATTTGTTGAAAAAAACCAATTCCTAAAGGTGTTTTTACCGGGGAATTACACTCTTTATCATCCCCGCAGGAAGTGGAGAATAAAATGAAGAATGCGCCCAGTACATACAGGAAATATTTCATACTAAATAATTGGGATTGTTTAATTTATCTAAGTTCTTCTTTTAAATATTTACCGGTGATGCTTTTCTTTTGTTTTATCAATGCTTCCGGCGTACCCTCAAAGATAATATTTCCTCCTCCTTTTCCGCCATCAGGTCCCAAATCTATTAAATAATCTGCTATTTTTATGACATCCAGATTGTGTTCGATGACCATAACGGTATTGCCTTGATGTACCAGTTTGTTAAGTACTTCAACCAGGAGTTTTATATCTTTGAAATGCAAACCGGTTGTAGGTTCATCCAGGATGAAGACGGTTTTTCCTGTTGCTCTTTTGGCCAATTCGGTAGAGAGTTTAACGCGTTGGGCTTCTCCGCCAGATAAAGTTACAGCCGATTGTCCTAATTTGATGTATCCTAAACCGACATCTCGTAATACTTTTATTTTTTTATATAAATAAGGAACTGCTTCGAAGAAATCTACCGCCTCATCTACTGTCATATCCAATACATCTGAAATGGATTTCCCTTTATATCTGATTTCCAAAGTCTCTCTATTGTACCTTCTGCCATTACATTTTTCGCAATTGACATATACGTTTGGGAGAAAGTTCATTTCAATTTCCCGCATGCCACTGCCTTCACAAACATCACAGCGACCACTTTTTACATTAAAAGAGAATCTTCCGGGTTTGTAGCCTCGGATTTTAGATTCCGGTAGTTCGGCAAAAAGCTGCCTGATTTGAGTAAAAAATCCACAATAAGTGGCCGGATTACTCCGTGGCGTTCTACCAATAGGAGATTGATTAATTTCTATGATTTTATCAATATTTTTTAGCCCTTTGATCTTTTTATAGGGCAGCGGATTGGTTTTGGAATGATAGCAGTGTTGTTTTAAAATGGGATAAAGTGTATCATTAACAAGGGTTGATTTTCCACTTCCGGAAACGCCCGTAATACAAATAAAAAGACCTAGTGGGAATTTCACATCCACCTTTTTAAGATTATTACCTTCTGCACCAATTAGTTCTATCTCTTTTTTACTAGGTTTTCTTCTTTCTTTCGGAACAGGAATTTCTTTTTCTCCATTGAGATAATCGGCTGTAAGAGTATGTGCCTTAAGCACTTCTTTAGGAGTTCCTTCAGCTACCACTTTCCCGCCGTGTATGCCGGCCCCCGGCCCTATGTCTATTAAATAATCGGCATGAAGCATAATCTCTTTATCATGTTCTACCACCAGAATGGTATTTCCTAAATCTCTTAGTTTCTTGAGTGATTCAATAAGTCGGTGGTTGTCTCTCTGATGTAGGCCTATACTGGGTTCATCTAATATATAAGTAATTCCCATCAATTGAGATCCAATTTGGGTTGCCAGACGAATACGTTGCGCTTCTCCACCACTGAGCGTACGAGAAGAGCGATTGAGCGTTAGATAATTCAATCCCACATCCAGAAGAAAATGCAGACGATCTCTAATTTCTTTTAAAATATCCTTTGCGATAAGATTTTGTTTTTTGGAAAGGCGCTTCTCAAGTTCTTTAAACCAGGTTTCAAGTTCTTCCAAACCCATATCGCTGAGCTCAAAAATGTTTTTCCCATCTATTTTAAACCAGAGACTTTCTTTTTTTAATCGACTACCATTGCAGGTTGTACATGGAACAAGTTTCATGAATTTTCCTGCCCAATCATGCATAGAACCACTCTTCTTTTGAGTATCATAAAAGTGCCGTTGTACCATGTTGACAATACCCTCGTATTCCGTATGGTAAAAACTTGGTGTATTATCATAACCCATATCAACAGCCACATTGATATCTTCATCACCATAGAGTAATAGATTCAGGAATTTTTCAGGTAGCTCTTTAATGGGGCTGTCTAAGGAGATTTTCCTTTTTTTGGCAAGGCGTTTAACCTGTTTAAAAACAAAAGAAGTTTTTGTTTTTCCTAATGGAATAATTCCACCCTGATTAATAGATTTTTCTACATTGGGAATGAGGGCATCTATATCCACTTCATGTAGCATTCCTAATCCCTTACAATCCGGACAAGCACCATAGGGGGAATTAAATGAAAAGGAATTGGGAGAGGGCTCTTCATAAGAAATACCTGTATCGGAACACATCAATTGACTACTAAATTGTGAGATTTTATCATCTTTGTAATTCAGTACAAATAGAAGATCCTTCCCTAGTTTTAGGGTCTTTTGTACTCCCTTAGAAATTCGAGCTCTGGATTTTTTATCCACAATAATCCGATCGATAATCAATTCAATATCATGAATCTTATATCGATCTACCTGTAGTTTCGGGCTCAGGTCGGTAATTTCTCCGTCTATTCTTACTTTTAAATATCCTTGTTTTCTTAATTGTTGAAATAATTCACGGTAATGTCCTTTTCTGCCTCTTACTAAAGGAGCAAGCAGAATGAGTTTTTCATCCGGGAAATGATCATACAAATTATCTACAATTTCATCCTCCGAAAAGCGGGTCATCTTTTTACCCGTATTATAGGAATAAGCTTCGCCGGCTCTGGCAAAGAGCAACCTTAAGAAATCATAAACTTCAGTAATAGTTCCTACCGTAGATCGGGGATTTCTGTTAGTGGTTTTCTGGGCAATTGAAATAACGGGAGAAAGTCCGGTGATTTTATCTACATCAGGGCGATCCATAGAACCCATAAATTGTCGGGCATAAGCGGAAAAGCTTTCTAAATACCTTCGTTGCCCTTCGGCATAAATCGTATCAAAGGCTAAGGATGATTTTCCACTACCACTGATGCCGGTAATCACCGTGAGTTTGTTCTTTGGAATAGAAATAGAGATATCTTTTAAATTGTGGGAACGCGCACCCTCAACTTCCATATGTGTGGCATCTATACTTTCGGACATGATTTTCTTCCTTTCTCAGATTTCTACAAAGTTGAACAAAAAAAAGGAGAATAATACGCAAAACCTATAAGGTTTCTGAAAACCTTATAGGTTTCATATGAGCTTAGACCATTAAATTATCTAAAAAAAACTCGTATAAGGAACAAAAGGACTTTATGACCTTGTATTTGATGAAATAAATCCTCTCTGAGAATTCAAAGTCCGTAAGTTTCAGTCTGGTTGAAACAAAAAAGCCTGAGAAAATCTCTTTTGAATCTTCTCAGGCTCCAAACTATTCTTTTTAAGAGTTGACTAGTTCGCTTGTTGCTCTGCTGTCTGTTGCATTTGTTCATTGGCAGTCAATACAAACTCAACCCTGCGGTTTTGTGCTCTATGTTCCGGTGTATCATTTTCCACGATAGGATCAGTTTCGCCCATTCCCTTGGTGGTTACACGTCCGGTACTCACCCCATTCGCTGTCAGATAATTGGCTACAGAAGAAGCTCTTCTAACCGATAATTTTTGATTATACGCATTAGCACCCTTACTATCAGTATGCCCAATGACTAAAACATCTTCGTTAGGATATTGTTTTAGGATAGTAATGAGTTGATCGATTGTAGATTTAGACGTAGTGTTCAAATCAGAACGATCAAATCCAAACAA
>DATGTY010000037.1:0-2003 GCA_035301605.1 Chitinophagaceae bacterium
AGTGCCGGAACCGGAAAAACATATTCTATAGCTATTTTGGCTCTGCGGTTACTGTTGGAAAAGAGTGTGGCAGTAGATGAAATACTGATGGTTACTTTTACGAACGCGGCTGTGGCGGAATTGGAAGAACGAATTTGGACCTTTGTGCGGCTGGCATCCAAGCATGTTGACGGAGAATCTATTGAAGATGAGCAAATAAAAGTATTGGTTGACAGGGCAGTGGAAAAAGAAGGGAAAAGAGAAATTCAGGAGTTGTTGAAATCGGCTGTAATCAATTTGGATGAAGCCGCAGTGATGACCATTCATGGATTTTGTCAACAAAGCTTGAATGAATATGCTTTTGAAACCCGTCAATTATTTAATGCAGAATTGATTTCGGATACTTCCGATATTATAGAAGAGGCTACTCAGAAATTTTGGAGAGAACAGGTGACCGGTATCTATTTGCCTTTGCTAAGGGCATTGATTGCAGCTGATTTTAGTCAGGGCAGCATCACCAATATCCTGAAAGGTCATTTACAGGGGAAAAATTATATTTTCTATGATGAAGGAACGCATTATTATTTTGATATCAAAAAACAGAAAGGATTTTGGAAAAAAATAGCAGAAAGCCGGAAAATCTTAGAAGAAAAAGAAGCAGAATTACTTAAGTCAGTAAGTAATAATAAGGTTGATCTACTGGAAAAAGTAATTAATAACAGACATGCTAAAAAATCATTTGGGGATTTAATTGAGCAACCGGAAGCGTTTATAGAACAATTGGAAAAGAAGAAGGGAACAGGCTATGTTAAAAAACTTTTTGCAGCGCAGTTAGAACGACTGGAACAAAAGGAAGAGGCGAATGAAAGATATATGGAGGATTTGCGGACGTGTACCAATGAGCTCTATTCTTTTGCCATACAGGAAATATTCCAAAGTATTCATCAACATAAAAAAAAACTTAGTCTGATGTCTTTTGATGATATGATTGATATCATGCATCTTGCGCTCATAAAAGATAAAAATCAGATTTTAAGAACCAAACTGCAGGAAAAATATAAAGCGGTTTTCATTGATGAATTTCAGGATACGGACCGACTGCAGTATGAGATATTTGATCAAGCTTTCCATGGAGCTTCCATCTTGTTTTATATTGGTGATCCAAAGCAATCTATTTATGCTTGGCGGAAAGCCGATATTACGACCTATTTTAAAGCAAGAAATACGGTTGATCATGTTTATGGAATGAATATCAATTATCGCTCTTCATCGAGGTTGTTGGAAGCTTTAAATCATTTCTTTTTGCCTGAGGAAGCTTTTGATACCTTTTATTATGCCGGTGAAGCAGACAAAATAACCTATTATAAAGTAAATGCTCCGGATGAAAATGAAAAAGGAGATTTTTTTATTGAGCATCAGCCCTGCATTCCTATTACTATTTCTAATCATAATAATAAAGATGAAATTGCAGAAAGTGTGGCAGCACAAATTTTGGAATTATTGACAAACTCCAATCATTATATCATAAATAATGGAGAGAAGCAACAGATAAAACCTTCGGATATTGGTGTTTTAGTCCGAAGTAAAAAAAATGGAATTGCCATTAAGAAAGAATTATCTCGATTTGGCATTCCGGCAGTAAGTGTGCTCAAAGTAAAAATTTTAGAATCTCAAGAAGCCAAAGACCTGGTGTATATATTAGAAGCTATTCTGCATCATAATCGATCAAAGGTGAATCGTGCGCTCATGTCTGTCTTTACACATTGGTCAGTAACAGAGCTTCAGAAAATACAGGAAGAGGAAGTGATACAAACATTTAGAATCTATCATGAAAAATGGAAAAAACATGGCATCTATGCAACCATGATGGAATTTATTACTGACTTTAATGTGCGAAAAAGACTTTTAACCGGAGCGATCGAAAATGGGAAAAGGACAATAACGAATTTGTTACAGCTGCTAGAGTTACTCAATAAAACCGAAAACCGACAGCATTATAGTCCGGTAGAGATTATCGATTGGTT
>DATGTY010000038.1:0-4415 GCA_035301605.1 Chitinophagaceae bacterium
CACTAAATATACTGACAGGAAATCCATATTTACGACCGGAAAATAGCAATAATTATCAATTTCAATATAAATACAATTATCGTTCTGTCTATGCCTCGCTGGATCTGGAAGATGACATATCTCAAGATATTATCACGCCTTATACTTCAATAGACAGCAATGGAGTATCTACACGTACTTTCATTAATTTAAATCAAGAAAAAAGAAGATCTGCAAGTTTAAATGCAGGCGTACATTATTACAAGGATTTACCAGAATGGGATGCGCGAATTAACCTAAATGCAGGAGGAGCTATATCTGCCTTTCAACAAATATCACTTGACCCGCATGTCAGCGAGGAGTTTAAAAACGTCTCAGGCTATACAGGAAGTTTCAAGATTTGGGCGGCTATTAATTATAAATTTCTTGCGCTTATCGTGAATGGAAACTATACAGGACCTCATTATTTTTCTCAAGGAAGACGACCATCACAATTTCGATCCGGATTAAGGATGAAAGCCGATCTAATCAAAAACAAGTTAAGTCTCACTTTCGGAGTAGAAAACATGTTTGGTGCCTCCGTACAAGATAATTTTTACAAAACCGACCAATATATACAATACAGCAGTGACCGAAAACATGTTCGGTATTTTAGTCTATACGTTTCCTATAATTTTAAGAAAAATAAGAAACTCAATGAAGAAGAACAAAATTAACATTCTCTTTAATATTTTTTTTCTAAACAGGAGAATGCTATCATATACAGAACTTTTTCTTTCCACTAATACAATAGACACCGAGCAAACCCTTCTTAATTTACCGTACATGTAATATTTTCTTACTAGATAATAATTCTAGGTGATATTTGTACTATGAGATTTTTACTCGCTATCCTATTATGCCTGTCATTTACTTATTTTACGAATGCGCAAAGTATTCAGGGTTTCATTAAAGGAACAGTTATAGATTCTACAGGCCAACCATTAAGCAGAGCAAGTGTTAAGCTTGTTCATGCTAAAGATACCACTTTGGCCTACTCAAAACTAACGTCTGACAAAGGCTTTTTTCAAATATCAGGAATTGACTCAGGCAAATATCTCATGTATATTTCTTATTTGGGATATCTCCCACTTATTCAGGCCATAGATGTTTCGAACAAAAAATATCAATACGACTTCAACAAAATAAAATTATCAAATACGTCCATTTCTTTAAAAGGAATTACCATTGCCGAATCCTACGATCCGTTGAGAATAAGTGGTGACACATTGGATTATAATGCCAATGCATTTAAGACAAAAAAGAATGCAGTAGTTGAGGATTTATTAGAAAAAATACCGGGTATTACAATCGACCCGGATGGCACAATAAAATCAGGAGGTAAGGAAATACAAAAAATCCTTGTTGATGGAAAACCTTTTTTTGGGGACGATCCTAAAATTGCCATGAAGAACCTGCCTTCCGATATTATAGAAAGAGTACAGGTATATAAGAAAAAATCAGATCAGGCCGAGTTTACAGGCGTAGATGATGGCAACAGTAAAAAAGTAATCAATCTAAAGGTTAAAGAAGATAAAAAGAAAGGCGTGTTTGGAGAAGCCACCGCAGGAGGCGGAACAGAAGATCGCTATGCTACCCACTTAAATCTTTTTCGTTTTAATGGAGATCGACAGATTTCTCTGATAGGAAACGGAAACAATATAAATAGAAGAAATTATTCTTATAAAGGAAAAACATGGAGTAGAAATGCGGGAAGTGGGGAATTAAAAAGCTGGTCTGGCGGTGTTAATTACAGAGATAAATGGGGGAAAAAGGTAGATGTTTCCGGGAATTACTTTATTAACTATAATGACAGAAACAGCATAAGAGATGAAAATACCCAATACATTTTACCGGATACGAGCTATTTCAAAAATCAAAATCAGGTCAGCAGAAATAAATCTGTCAATCATCGTTTCAGAATGAAAATCGATTATCAAATAGATTCTTTGAATTCTATTCTTTTCAGACCTTCAATGAGTTATAACAAAGGCGATCATTATTCTACCAGTAATTTTGACACCAAAGATTTAGACAGTAACCAAATCAACAAAGGCAGCAGAAATTATAGTTCTCATTCAGAATCTCCAAACTTTAGCGGCTCCCTACTCTATCGCCATCGCTTCCTTAAAAAAGGAAGAACTTTTTCTCTTAGATTAAATGGAGGAATCAATGATAATGACTCCTACGGATCAAACACCCAGCAGAACACCCTCTATGATAAAAATGCATCTGAGGATGAAAACATCGACCAACATTATATACAAAATAATGATAGCAGAAATTGGGGAACCAGAATGACTTATACAGAACCACTTTCAGACATTCGTAAATTAGAATTGCATGTGGGTCATAGTGCTAATACCAATCTTTCCAAAAAAGATACTTACAACAGAGATCCACTAACTGGAGAATATATAATTAAAGACACTGTGTACTCCAATAATTTCAAAACCAATTATCAATCCAATGAAGCAGGATTTAACATACAAACTAAAAAGGAGAAATATAAATATACCGTCGGTCTCAATATAGAGAATAACAATCTGGAAAATTATTCCATTTCAGGTGATTCCACACTTTCTCAAAACACGGTTAATTACTTTCCTTCCCTAAGATTTGATTATGATTTTACAGACGACCGTTCTTTAAGATTTCGCTATAGGGGAAACAGTGGACAACCTTCCATACAGCAACTTCAGCCGGTCAACGACAACTCCCAGTCTTTACGAGTTTTCAAAGGGAATCCGGATTTAAAACCTTATTTTACCCATTCCTTAAGATTGGAATATCGATATTTCGACAGAGAAACGCATCATATGCTCTTTGCAGATATTTCTGCCAGAACAACAAGGAATGAAATTGTAAATTCAACCGTTTATGGTGATGGCGGCAAGCAGACCATACAGTATGAAAATACAAACGGAAATTACAACCTGAGTGGCAGAGTGAATATTGGCAGACCCTTGAGTGAAGATAAAAACTATAATTCTATTCATTCAAATACATCCATAAATTACAGACAAAATTCCAGTTTCATCAATAACAATAAGAATTTCTCTAAAAGGTTAACTTTAGCCGAAAGAATAAGTCTCAATTTTTCTATAGAAGAACTTCTGAACCTCAGAGTTTCTGGGAATGTACGTTATAATAAAACCAAATATTCTCTTCAAAAATCGCAGAACACCTCTTATTTCAATTATGGAGGGATGGTTGACTTTAATCTTGATTTGCCGGCAAACATAGAGTTGCAGACCGATTTACGTTACACCGGAAACTCAGGACTAAGTGCAGGATTCAATCAGAATATCATGAATTGGAATGCCTCTATTTCCAAATATCTATTCAACAATCAATCAGGAGAAATCAAACTTTCTGCTTATGATTTGCTTCAACAACGTAGCAATATAGATCGTCAAATCACTTCTCAATATATTTCGGATGTACGAACCAATGAACTGCCCTCTTACTTTTTACTGAGTTTCGTTTATCACATCAAATATTTTCCCGGAGGCGGTGGAGAACAAGCGCCGGATGATCATCATCGTTCAAGAAGACCTAGAAGATTCTTTTAAAAATCTTCAGATTTTTTGGGTATCAAACAAAGTCAATGAATATAATATCAAAAAGGGAGGAAAAAATATTAATTTATATGGCTTTACCCAATTTTCTTTTGATATTTGCTTCATGTTAAGAAGGAATAATATCGTATAAACTTTAAAATATAATTTTTTATTCCCTTCACTTTATATCATTTTTCCTATTTTTAATCCAATGAAAGCAACTTATAAGTACCCTCCATTTGTCCAATTACTCATTTGTATTGGATTATATATATTATTTACCTTTAGTTTTTATGGAATTGCCATAGGTTATCTGCTTCCTCATTACTATGGAATTTCCGCTATAGAATTTAGTTCAGGCAATTATTCGGATCCGGGTATGCTGCACGTTATGAAAGTTTTTCAACTGGCTTACAGTATCTTTGCTTTTCTAGTTCCTGCCCTAATATTTTTTGCCATTTGGCATAAAAAGCCGCTTCAATATGCCGGACTTTCCTCTGATGTACATTGGGGATGGGTGCTTTTTGCTATAATTATATTATTTGCCTCCCTTCCGGCAGTAGGATTATTATCAGATTGGAACCAACTCATTCATTTTGGTCCCTTTGATGAAAAGCTTCGAGCCATGCAGGAGCGCGCTAAAACAATGACAGAGGCCTTTCTGAACATGCCTAAACTAAAGGACTTATGGGTAAATCTTCTGCTCATTGCCATCATCCCTGCCATTGCAGAAGAATTCTTTTTTCGGGGCGCAGTGCAACGAATTTTTATAAAATTAGTTCACCATGCCTGGATTGGTATTCTCATTACTTCCATATTTTTCAGCTTAGTCCA
>DATGTY010000039.1:0-5696 GCA_035301605.1 Chitinophagaceae bacterium
TCCTGAAGGAAAGCTCCCAATGCAGGATTAGCTATGCTAAGGTTTAAAAAACCCTTAATCACATTAAAGCTACAAAACAAATCTGCATATTCCCTAAGTAAAAACTCACCAACGCGCTCTCCTGCCACTTCCGGCTTTTGTCTCAATCGTTTCAACAAAGGGAAAATCACCAAAGTATAATCTCCTTCAAATTCTGACTTGGTCTCATTGACCAGCAATTCATTCGGATTTACATCTACCTCATACAATTCCTTTATCGCTTCTACACCTGCTTTTTTTATATTTAGAATAAAACTCATAGCTTATATATTTATTAGGATTGCAAAAATAAGCTTCTATTGGGAGAATTACATTAAATAAAAGGGTTCATCTAATAAAAGACAAACCCTTTTCTACTTTACTTATAATGAAGCATTATAAAAACTCTTTAATCCAGCTCAATAGCTCGTGTTTAGCCATCGGAGTTCCCATTATTTTGTGATAACCTTTAGCATCTATCATATACTGGTCTCTGATAATCTTAATTAATTGTCCGTTGTTCATTTCCGGGATAAGCACTTGGTCAAAGCCTTCTAAAATTTCACCAAGGTTTCTGGGGAAAGGTCTCACATAACGAAGATGAGCATGTGACACCTCATATCCTTGCATTACCAAATCACTTACTGCGCTTTTAATGGCGCCATAAGTTGAGCCCCAGCCAAGAACTAAAATTTTTCCATTTTTAGGACCTGTCTCAATTTCTTGTAAAGGAATATCTTCTGCTACCTTATCCACTTTTTCCTGTCGGGTTTTCACCATCAGTTGATGGTTTTCGGGATCATAACTTACATTTCCGGTAATATCTTCTTTTTCCAGTCCGCCAATACGGTGTTCCAGTCCTTCTGTTCCCGGTATAGCCCATGGACGAACTAAGTTTTCATCCCTCACATAAGGTTTAAATTGTTCTTCTTCATCTTGAATACCTGCAGCATATCTGACTTCTATTTCCGCCAAATCCTTGGATTTAGGAAAACGCCAAGGTTCTGATCCATTAGCCAGATATCCATCTGTTAAGACGATGACCGGCGTCATATGCTTCACAGCTATACGGAAAGCTTCAAAAACCACTTCAAAACAATCGGCCGGCGTATGCGCTGCAATAATAGGCATCGGACTTTCTCCATTCCTACCATAATACGCCTGCATCAAATCTGACTGCTCTGTTTTAGTAGGTAAACCCGTGGACGGACCACCACGCTGGACATCTATAACCACCATAGGTAATTCCAACATCACAGCCAATCCCATCGCTTCCGTCTTCAAGGTCATTCCCGGGCCGGATGTGGTAGTAACTGCCAGACTTCCACCATAAGCAGCGCCTACAACAGAACTCATGGCTGCAATTTCATCTTCAGCCTGAAAAGTCTTTATTCCAAAATTCTTATGCCGACTAAGCTCATGTAAAATATCGGAAGCAGGAGTAATTGGATAAGAGCCTAAAAACAAAGGTACATCTGCCTTCTGAGATGCGGCAATTAATCCATAAGCCAAAGCCGTATTCCCTGTAATATTTCTATAGGTTCCGGGCGCCATCTTTGCCTTATTCACCTGATATCTAACACCAAAAGCTTCTGTTGTTTCTCCAAAATTATATCCTGCTTTTAGTACTTTAACATTGGCATTCAGTATATCTAGTTTTCTCCCAAATTTATCTTTCAGAAAATCAATCGTATTCTCCATTTCCCGATTATACATCCAATACAGAAAGCCCAATACAAACATATTTTTAGAGCGTTCCTGTTCCTTTCTACCTAAACCGGAATCTTTCAAAATTTCTTTCGTCATCTTGGTTACATCCAGAGGATATACGGTATAATTTTGTAAAGAATCATCCTCTAATGGATTTTCGCCATTCGGATAATTGGCTAATCGAAGGTTCTTTTTATCAAAACCACTAATATTAGCTATAACAATTCCGCCTTTTTTCAGCTCGCTGAGATTTGTTTTTAATGCCGCTGCATTCATAGCTACCAATACATCACAAACATCTCCGGGAGTATAAATTCTATTGCTGGAAAAATGAAGTTGAAATCCACTCACGCCGGGTAAAGTTCCCTGCGGAGCACGAATTTCGGCAGGATAATTAGGGAAGGTAGATAAGTCACTACCGGTCAATGCTGTATTATTGGTAAATTGCGAACCGGTCAACTGCATTCCGTCTCCACTATCGCCTGCAAATTTTATGACTACGTCTTCAAGTGTTTTCTTTTGATCCGTCTTCATCTCATCCTCTTTTTTAAGCCACAAAGGTAATTATAAAATTGCAGGTTTAAGGAATAGTTCAGTTTATTATCAGATGGCGAAAACCGAAGAAAAGATAGCACACTACATCCGAGTACTCTATTAGATGCTATATTACCGAATCTGCGTCCCACCAACGCTATAAAAGACCGAAATCTTTTCCAAAATCGTAAAGAATTTACCCTTTTCTATAATGGTATATCCGCTCACAATTAAGGTATGTATTCTACCCGATACTATAAAGGGAATTATAATTTTAAAACGTGGAGAAAATTATAATTCTCTATTCAAATCAAAATTTTCCAGTTCCCTCGCCACTGCGGTTAAGAATGTAGCACCGAGTGAACCATCAACCACTCGATGATCATAAGACATAGAAAGATACATCATGTGCCGAATGGCAATAGAATCACCCTGCGCTGTCTCTACCACTACAGCTTTTTTCTTAATAGCGCCTACGGCAAGAATTGCTACCTGAGGCTGATTAATGATAGGTGTTCCGGCCAAGCTATCAAAAGTACCCACATTCGTCATCGTAAAAGTACCTTCACGCACTGCATCCGGAACCAAATTACCGCTTCTGGCATCTTTAGCCAGACCATTGACCTGTTTCGCCAATCCTACCAAATTCAATTGATCTGCCCGTTTAATCACAGGCACTATTAAACTACCATCTTCCAAGGCCGTAGCCATTCCAATATTGATATCTTTCTTTATCAGAATATTATCCCCTTCCACCGCACTATTGATAAGCGGAAACCGCTTAATACATTTTACAATAGCCTCTATAAATAAGGGGGTAAAGGTCAATTTCTCCCCTTCTCTCTCTCTAAATTTATTTTTAAATCTATTGCGCCATTTAACCACATTGGTCACATCTGCTTCACTAAAACTCGTCACATGCGGACTAATTCGTTTACTCTGAACCATATGCTCAGCAATAATTTTCCGTCTTCTATCCATCTTCACCACTTCCACATTCGCCTCGCTGCCTGCTTTCTCTATCTTTGCAATTGTTTGATTGCCTGCAACTTCATTTGGAGCAGATTCAGTTGTTGTTTTTTCTACTTTTTCAGGCTCAATTGTTTCTCGTTGTCTATTTTCTACATAGTGAAGGATATCTTTCTTAGTCACTCTTCCTCCTCTGCCATTTCCGTTTATTTTTTCAAGTTCACTAAGCGAAATTCCCTCTTCTCCCGCAATTTTCATGACTAAAGGAGAATAAAAACGGCTATTATCTATAGCTTTTTCCTGTGCTGTATCCTCTTTTTTCTCTTCTTTTTCTACTTTTATTTCTTTTTCCTCAACTTCCGTATCTTCTTCTTTTTCCTCCTCCTCATCATCCTCGTCATCATCCAACAAAAGCAAATCTTCCTCATCATCTACTGCAACCTCTCCTGCCACTTCTATTCTGGCAATAGTTTCTCCAATAGGAACCACTTCATTTTCCTGAAACAGAATTTCTTTTATCGTACCTTCTACACTAGAAGGCACTTCGCTATCTACTTTATCAGTCGCCACTTCCAGCACTGTTTCATCCTCTTCTACTGCATCTCCCTCCTCTTTATTCCAATGAATAATAGTAGCCTCGACGATACTCTCTCCCATGGGAGGTAATTTCAAATCTATTATAGCCATATATTGTTCTTTTCAATTAAGAGATGACAAAAGTACGGAATTGCCAATTATTTATCTATATCCTTCAAATATTCTAACAAAAGGAGTAAGGCATAATTCGCAGTTAATTCTATATTTTTTAGTCTATTATACCGCAACTGCAGTTTTCGCGTTCGTATGTTTCCAATCGCTCCCGCTGCCATCCAAACGGTACCTACCGGCTTCTCTTCAGAACCCCCTCCCGGTCCCATTATACCGGACACCGCAATACCTACATCGGTATTTAAATACCCAAGAACGCCCTGCAACATGGCAGTCACTACCTCTTCACTAACAGCGCCATGCACCATCAATATTTTTTCAGGTACATTCAGCCAGCGTTGTTTTAATCTGTTATTGTAAGTCACCGCTGCTCCTTCAAAATAATCGGAACTTCCGGATACCGAAGTAATTAAATGACCAATATATCCACCGGTACAACTTTCAGCAGTAGCCACACGTAAATTTTGCTTACGCAATTTTTCTCCCAGTAATTCCTGTAGAGAAATATCTTTCTTGGCAACGAGAAAATCTCGAACCTTATTTTCTAATGCCATTCCATACTGATCCAGTTCGTGCGCAATTCGTTGTACAATTTGTCCTTTGGCAGTTAATCTTAATTTTAAAAAACCATTGATCGGAAGATAAGCCAAATGAATATGCGCCGGCAGACTTTGCTCAAATCCTTCCAATTGCTTGGCCAATACGGATTCCGGAATACCGGAGACCAATTGCGTTCTATGAAGAATAGCAGGTAAAGAAAAACGTTCAGAAATTTCGGGAATAACCCTTTGCATCATCAATCCTTTCATTTCATAGGGAATGCCCGGCATGGCAACATAAACAGTATCTTCTTTCTCAAACCATAGTCCGGGTGCAGTCCCTCTTTCATTAAAAAGCACACGGCAATTAGTAGGAACCATCGCTTGATTTTTATTACGTTGCAGTAAAGTGCTGCCGCTTTGTTTTACTCTTTCTTCAACATGTTTTAATACTGCTTTATTCAAAATCATTTCTGACTCAAAATATTGACATAAAGTGGTTTTGGTTATATCATCATCTGTAGGACCTAAACCGCCAGTAATCAAAATAATATCTGCATTTTCACTTTCGACCGACAGCGTATTTAAAATAGCATCGGCTTCATCGGTTATGGTCACCCGTCTGTTCACCCAGACACCAATTCTATTGAGTTCCTGTCCAATCCAAACCGCATTCGTATCCACCGTTTGACCAATCAATAATTCATCTCCAATAGTTATGATAGTCGCTTTTATTTCTGCCATTAATCTTACTTTAATCAAAAAAAGGAGTCAATTTTTCTTTTAATATTGGGGGTAAACCCGTCGTTTTTCCACTGCGCTTATCCACAAAGACCAATATCACAAAACCTGTATTCAAACGTTGTTTTTTTTCATTAAACAATTCGGTATAAAAAGTAATTTTCTTTCCTTTTGGAAAATCTCTCAGACTCGTTTTGATGGTTAATATATCATCATACAAAGCGGGTCTTACATATTTACTTCTATACTCCACAACCGGCATCATAATTCCTTTTTCTTCTAATTCTTTATAAGAAAATCCTAAATCCCTAATCAACTCTGTTCTCCCTACTTCGTAATATAATGCATAATTCCCATAATACAGATACCCCATGGAATCGGTCTCCCCGTATTTTACTCTCATTTCTACTATTGAGCTGTACATTTCAAATACTTATAATTAATAATAATAATCACTCTGAATACTTTATTTATCAT
>DATGTY010000040.1:0-3755 GCA_035301605.1 Chitinophagaceae bacterium
GCATTTATACGATTGTGGTAGTTGCACTTTTCACATACATATAAATTATCCTCTAAGTCTTGTCTGGTTACCGTGTGTTTACAACGAGGGCATTTAAACCATAGACCATCCGGGGCTTCTTTCTTTTCTGAAGTCGCAGTAGAAACGCCTTTCTTTATTTTTTCAAACCAGTTTGCCATAAGAAATGAGTCCTTAAATGAATAAAGTTGCAAATTAAATAAATTAGTGTAACGAATAAGAACTCCGTTACACTAATTTTATATAAAATACTACTTAGGCGCCTTAGGCGATGGTGATAGAATCGTCTAAATATACATCCTGAATAGCCTGTGTTAATTCAACGCCTTCTTTGAATGGGCGTTGGAATGCTTTACGTCCTAGGATTAAGCACATTCCGCCGGCCCGTTTGTTTACTACAGCAGTAGATACTGCATCGGCAAGGTCATTGTCGCCGGAAGCGCCACCGGAGTTGATGAGTCCTACGCGACCACTGTAGCAGTTTAATACCTGATAACGACAAAGGTCAATAGGATGATCACTCGTTAGTTTATCATAAACCAATGGATGCGTTTTCCCATGTTTGGTAGCCAAAAAACCGCCGTTATTCGTTGGTAATTTTTGTTTGATAATATCAGCCTGAATGGTTACTCCTAAATGGTTTGCCTGTCCTGTTAAATCAGCAGAAGTGTGATAGTCTTTTCCATCTACCTTGAAAGCTTCATTACGGGTGTAGCACCAAAGAATGGTAGCCATACCTAATTCATGTGCCAGTTCGAATGCTTCAGCTACCTCAACTAATTGACGGCGGCTTTGTTCTGAACCGAAATAAATGGTTGCTCCTATTGCTGTAGCTCCCATGTTCCAAGCATCTTTTACTTTACCAAAAAGTTTCTGGTCGAAAGTATTAGGGTAACTTAAAAGCTCATTATGGTTGATTTTGACAACGAAAGGGATCTTATGTGCATATTTTCTTGACATGATTCCTAAAACTCCAAAGGTAGAGGCTACGGCACTACAATCAGCTTCTATAGCGAGTTTGATAATGTTTTCAGGATCAAAATACATAGGATTTGGGGCAAAAGCAGCGCCTCCGCCATGTTCTATTCCCTGATCTACAGGAAAGATAGAAATATAGCCGGTGTCTGCTAGGCGTCCATGACCTAGTAATTGTTGAATGCTGTTTAAGGTTTGGTTATTACGGTTGGAGTTAATCCAAATATCATCTACGTGAGATGGAGAGGGATGACTGAGTGTTGATTTGTCGATAGTTTTACACTCATGGTTTAATAGATAGTCTGCCTTGTCTCCCAAAAGGTCTGTGATTTTCTTAGATGCCATAGTCTATATATTTTAATTCGGGTGCAAAGATACTCAATCGTTGGGAAGTTACTATATTTTTATTAGGAAAGGCAGAAAAGGGTTGCATTATCCGATCTTTTTTATATATTTACTAGAAAAAATAAATTATGATAGAACATAGTGAAATTCAAGTTGGCAACTGGATTCAAGTTGAAGTGGAAAATGAGCTTCAAACCAGGCAGGTCGAACACTTAAGTGTAGAACGTATTGGTACCAAGGATGGTGAAAAATCAGGTTGGTTTTATCCGGAAGAGGTTTTTCCTATTAAAGTGAATGATGAATGGCTCAAATTTTTGGGATTTGAAGAAGAAGCAAGTGAGAACGGAGCCTTGACTTATCGCAAGGGAGATACCACCTTTACGTTGACTTATCCTGATAAAAATGATAAAGAAACCATTGTATTAGATTGCCATGGTTCGCATAAGAGAGAGTTGAGTGAAGTGTTATATGTACATACGCTTCAGAATCATTTTCACGGAATGACGAAAGTGTATATTGGTTAAAAATTGTTTTTATCCATATAGTTCCTGATGAATAGCTTTGCGGTCATATCCTATGGCTTTTATTCGCTGTCTGGCTTCTTTCACCATTTCTCGCCAGCCACAGACGAAGAAGTGAGCGGGTTGTTTTTTAGAAGATAGTCGTTCATATATAGCATGGACGTATCCGGTTTCGCCTGCCCATTTCTCTCTGGATAATGTGGGGATGTAATAGAAATTTGAAATGTTTTTTTCAAAGTTTTTCATTTCATCGACATAAAGAAGATCTTTTTGTGTTCGGGTGCCAAATATGAGGTATATATTATGTTCAGAATTATATTTTCTGTTTTTAAGATCCTGAAGCATAGATCGGTATGGGGCAATGCCTGTTCCGGTGCATATCATAAAAAGATCGCGATCGATTTTCTCTGGTAAGGTAAAAATCCCTTTAGGACCTTGGAAACGGATTTTTTCTCCAATTTTTGCTTCTTTGAATAGATAGGTTGAGCCGGCTCCTCCCTTTAAATGTACGATGACAAGCTCTAATTCATTCCCGTCAGGTGCAGAGGCGATGGAAAAACTACGCCACCTTCTGGAAGGTTTGTCGGCAATAGGCAGATCTAAAGTAATAAATTGTCCGGGTTTGAAGTCGAAATTTTTAAACTCTTCTGCCTTAAGAAAAAAGAGGCTGGTGTTTTTTGTAACGGGTTGCACCTTCGTTAAGGTTCCTTCATGCCATTTGATAGCCATAAAATGTTGTTATTAGATGAACTATTATGCCAAATTAGTAAGTTTTGGTAATAAGAACAAAGGTCTTTTTAATTTGTTTGTAAATAAAAATATAATCTGCGTCTTGTCTGGGAGAATATTCTTGAACTTTATTAAAATTTAAATAACTTTAGGCGTTCAAAAAAATGCTTAATAAAAATGTTTAGTCTAGAAGGAAAGAATGCGATTATTACCGGAGGCGGTAGTGGTATTGGTCAGGCGATAGCACAGACCTTTGCTAAGGCGGGTGCTTTAGTGAGAATTGTAGAATTGAATAAAGCTTCAGCAGAAAAATCAGTAGAGCAAATAGAAGCAGAAGGAGGAGAAGCTACTGCTTGGGAAGCAGATGTTTCCAAACAGGAGCAAGTAAAAGACGTAATCGGTCAGATAATAACAAAGGACGGGAAAGTTGATATTTTAGTTTGTTGTGCAGGGATTGCCCATATTGGTGTTTTGGGAACCACTTCGGAAGCAGATTTTGACAGGGTGTATAGCGTGAATGTGAAAGGAATTTATAATAGCATGTATGCGGTGATTGATCAAATGGAAAAGCAAGGAACCGGTGTGATTATTAATATGGCTTCCATTGCTTCTCATGTTGGTATTGCAGATCGCTTTGCTTATTCCATGAGTAAAGGTGCCGTTTATACCATGACGCAGTCGGTAGCTAAGGATTATGTAAAGAAAGGTATTCGCTGCAACAGTATTTCGCCCGCCAGGGTACATACTCCTTTTGTGGATGGGTTTATAAAGAAAAATTATCCGGGAAAGGAAGCGGAAATGTTTGAAAAACTGAGCCAGACTCAACCGATTGGTAGAATGGCTAAACCGGAAGATGTGAGCGCACTCGCTTTGTATTTATCTTCCGATGAAGCTTCTTTTATTACCGGAACAGATTATCCTGTAGATGGAGGTTTTATTACTTTAAATTCTTGAGCTTATTCTCCTTATTTCTCCGGATTAAACGAAAAATATTCTAATGAAGAAAATAATATTCCTTATTGGTATGATTGGCTTTTTTATGCCAACCTATGCACAAACTAACTATCAACCTTCTACCTCGAATTTAGAGGCTCGTCAGGACTTTCAAAATAGAAAGTTTGGGATGTTCATTCATTGGGGCATCTATAGTATTTTAGGGGATGGAGA
>DATGTY010000041.1:0-2002 GCA_035301605.1 Chitinophagaceae bacterium
ATTCCAAAAACTAAAACATAATCCAACACCACATTCACTACAGCCCCCGCCAAACTACACTTCATTGCCCAAAGCGTATTTTGCAAGCCTCGAAAAATACCAAAAATTGATAGTGTAATTAAAGTCAGCGGATAGCCCAACGCCCGAATGCGATAATATTCTTGAGCATACTGCAAAATTAATCCCTCGGCATTATAAGCACGAAAAATTGTTTCAGCAAAAAGGGTGGTTACTCCAAATATCAAAAAACTCAACAGCAAGCTAAAAGCCAAGACTTGAGGAACCAGCGTTTTGACGGCATGAATTCTTCGGGCACCCACATGTTGAGAAACAACAGCAGAAATAGCTGTTTCTATTTGCGCTACAATCCAGATAATGGCAGATAAAAAAGAACCCACAATCCCAGCAGCAGCCAGAGCCTCTACCGCATGAGATTGCATATTCCCAACAACAGCAATATCCGTCAGGGAAATTATAGGCTCTGCTATTCCCGCAGCAATTGCAGGGATAGCCAATTTATTGATTTCTTTAAAGGTGATTTTAGCAGGCAAAAAGTAAAGTTTTATGCTGCAAATTTGAGATTTTTTTCGGACATAAAGAGCTTTCATTGGTCATCCGGTTTGAACCGTCAGACCAATAAATCTTACTTTATTTCAATAATTCCATCAACTCCGCAGCAGTAGTTTTCCCCTTGTCTTTATTATACCAAGTCTGCAGTTTTTTCTCCATTTCTTCCCATTCACCAGCTCGGTTGGCATCAAAAATTTCTTTTGCACCTGAAGGTCTGGATCCCCAGGTATTTTCTACTTCTTTCTCTTCCTGATTATAGACAATAAGCTTAGGAATAGACTTGCCTCCATCGGTCAGGAAATCATTCATCAAATACAAATTAGACTCTCTCAAAACGATTTTCAATTCAATATTTTCACTCAATTCGGCCACTTTATTCATTACAGGAACACTGTGTGCCGCATCTCCACACCATCCCTCAGCTAATACAATCCAACTCCTCTTTTCATTATAGCTCCTGACTTTTGCTGTCTGTTCTTCTGTCAATTCAAACTTCTTATCCCAACGTTTCATGCGCTGTATTCCCAACTCAGAATAATGCACGAACATTTCGTCACTACCTTTGGTGGTCGATTTTCCTTCTTTCAATAGATCCTCTATCAATTGCTCATATTCAACATAACTATAGGCATTTTTTAAACCTTTTTCAATATTTTGGGTTACTTCAGTCATTTTATTAAATTTAAAATTAGTTTATTTTTTAAAATTAGTAGAACTAACATCTTTATGATAATGATAATGATCTTTCAACACTATCGCCACCAATTGTTCATCTGCTAAGTCTGTTTTCTCCATACCGGTCACTTCTTTAATTTTCATGGCCAACCGATGTATAATTCTTTGATCTCCTTTTCTTTGTGCATTCTGAAAATGCTTTTTAATAATATTCACATCTTTATCAGACAAAGCTTCCAATTCATAAGGCGAAAAAGTAGGCTGATAAGTATCTACCAAATTTTCATAAATAGTTTGTTGTAAAGTAATTTTTGCCTGCAAATTAATCACGGTCGTTCCTGCCGCCATATCTCCTAACCGCTGTGACTTCTTTGATAATATAATCGAAAGCAAACCAATCACACCGCTCAACATCCAAATATCTACCAAATTGAGTACCCAACGAATAAAATATTCGTAAATCGTAGCACGTCCGCCATCCATTCTCACGACCTTAATTTTCAATAGTTTTTTCCCCACCGTCTGTCCCCCAAAATAACTTTCCAATACAAAATGATATAACATCACCGGCAGAAACAACAAAGAATACAACCCCATAAAAGCATAATTATCTTTCACAAAACCGCCCATACCTATCTTAAACAGTACATAATAAAGCAATATTATGTAACAAAACATTAGCCCAAGATCTACTCCTAACGCAAGCATTCTTTTCCCTAAAGAAGCTAACCCATATTCTATTTCTACATTCTGAGGA
>DATGTY010000042.1:0-2001 GCA_035301605.1 Chitinophagaceae bacterium
CGAAATAAAAATAGATATGTTTAGTAATAGGGGAGCAGTGCTAATGACAAAAAAATAAATGATACCACAGCCAAATAAAATAAAGGGAGATAATATTATGTCTAATAAAAAAGAATGCTTTACTGAGCTCGATGTGGAAAAATTAAATATTGTTGATAAAACCGGTAAAGTAAAAATGACACTATTTAACCAGGAAAATATACCACCACTTATTCTGGGCGGAAAAGATGTTTTACCGGGACATAGGCAATCCGATCCTATTTCTGGCCTTATGTTCTACAATGGAAAAGGGGAAGAAACTGGTGGTCTTATCTATGGAAGTGAGGAAGATGAAGATGGAAATGTGACTGCCGGTGCGTCCTTGACGTTCGATCAATATAATCAGGACCAGATTATACAAATGCATTACAGCAAGGAAAATGATGAACAGCTTTATGGATTCTCTATTTATGACCAACCAAATGAAAATCTGGCAGATATGATTGAAAAAGACAAACAAATAAGAGAATCAGATTTAAATGAAGCAAGCAAACAGGAAGAACTTGCAAAGTTATATCAAGACAGTGTGCCTCGTGCTTTTATGGGTAAAGGTGTAAAAGGGGATGTGTCCTTGAAATTAATGGATTCTAATGGAAAACAACGAATTCGAATGATAGTTGACGAAAACGACATTCCTAAAATTGAATTTTTAGATGCAGAAGGAAATGTTACGTACACACTACCGCCTGAATAATAAAAATACTATATATGTGAAAAAACATTAATAATGGCTGGGGAAGATTATTGTAGGAAGCTGGTGATATATTGGAACATTAGGAGTTAATGGAGAACCCTGCGGATGAAAATTACAGAGATTAATAAAAAGTCTTTGCGATCATTCCGATAGATTTTATTTTGTCAGGATTGTTTGGAAGCTGTAATCCTACATATCAAGGATAGGAAATTAGAGGTGCTTTTTTAATGCCAATTTGTCAAAGTTGCAGTAACACGTGGAGTTGGGAACAGACGATTAAATCAATCTTCCGATTAAGGTGTCCATATTGCAGCAAAAAACAGTATGAATCTGCCGCGTCTAGAAATAGAGGCATGTTATTTATGATCATTCCATTAATAGCACTGCCAGTTAGCATATGGTTTGATTTCTCGGTAGGAACTGCAATTATTCTTTCTGTCATTCTTGGTTTTATAATAATAGGTTTATATCCATTTGTTTTAAAGCTATCTAACGAAGAAGATCCTTATTTTTAAATTGTAAATCTGCAGCAAAAAGAAATTTGGATGAAACTACTAACAATCTTCAACAATAGAGTGCTCTGTTAAAATAGGAGGGTTTAGTCTTGAAAGTCATGGATACTTTCTCTGCATTTCCTGAAAAGAGAAATTTAGAACGACTAAGAGAATACTACGAAAAATATCCAGAAATATTTAATACTTATTTTTTACATCATTGTCAAGATACAGATGAAAGACTGAATAAAGCGCTGGAAAGATATAATGACGATTGGAAATCCATAATAAAAGTCCATCAATCAATAAAGATTCTTTTAAAGGATATAACAAATAGCTATCAAATAAAATACCAATTACAGTTTCCAAACAATGTTAATCTGATTATAGGGGCTTATGGTTCCAATGCTTATACACATCGTGAAATAATACCAGATATTACGTTTGCAATGGAAAGATTATCTTTTAAAGAAGAACCCCTAAGCGTTATTATAGCTCATGAGCTGGGACACGCAGCACATGGCATCATTTCGGAAAACTATCAAATGGACTGGAAAAATATACAATGGGACCATCCATATATATGGCTACTGCAAGAAGGGGCTGCTACACACTTCTCTAAACAGATTGTTCCAAACTTAAAAGAATCAATCTATTTTTCTTACGACCTCAATGGGGATGGCTGGCTAACATTTGCAAAGGAACATAAACAAGAAATTATTAGTAACTTTGCTAATGATTTAAATAGCGGGAAAAACACTGGAGAGATTTTTA
>DATGTY010000043.1:0-3814 GCA_035301605.1 Chitinophagaceae bacterium
TTTCACTTTCCCGATTTTCAGGGATATTTAAATGCTTAACTGCATGCTTGCCTTTCCCGTCTGCTGCTGTGGCAGTTTTAGACTTAATCAAATCTACTACGACGATAAATAGATAATAGACAGCATAACACGCCAAGACAATACCCAAAAACTTTGTAAAAACCATTTATTAATAATTAATTGTGTAATTATGATGCTAAATTAATTATTATTTAATTATAAACAAAACAATAAACAAAAAATTATTTAGTATTTTATTAGAAAAGGGTGTAAAAAGTAGGATTCTTAGTAAGAATATAATTATTTTTATAGTTGATTATAATAATACTATACATTTAATATTAATTTATTTATTAAAATATTTCTGTTCTCTATTCTATAATTAAATATTCAATAAGTAACAGATTTACTGTTTGTGCAGACAGTGTCAGCAGTTCCATTTACTTCTCAAACTATTGTACGAATTGGAAGAAATTAAACGTTATTCCAATCTATTAGATGATTTAATTGATTAATTTTGAGCTAAATTTCTATTTCAGTAAAAAAATAAGTTTTCATGCCTGAGCAGCAAAATGTAGAATATAAAAGCAGGTACCTCTTTAGGAAGAAATCCTATTTTGTATAGCAATGCTTAATATCTATTACCCTTGGTTGGCGTAGGTACCGGAATACCTCGTGCTTTCAGGGATACACCTGATTTGGAATTGATTAATGATGAGGATAGAGAACTTTTTATAGCAAAAATGAAAAGACCGGAAGTTTAGAATATGTCGAAGCGAATTAAAGATATCATACAGGAACTGGATGAAACGGACGAACACACTCGTTTGGAAGTTAAACGTGGCTCTAAAATTGGGAAATCTATATTAGAAACGGTTTGTTCTTTTTCCAACGAGCCCGGACTGGAAGGAGGAACAATTGTTTTAGGAATTTCAGAGGATAATCATTCCTTGTTTCCTGGTTATGTAGTTACAGGTATTGAGCATTCCGATAAACTTCAAAAGGATATTGCATCTCAATGTGCTGAAAGTTTTAACCGACCGATACGTCCTAGAATTACGGTTGAAGAAAGTGATGGAAAGTTGGTGCTCTTTATTGATGTAGAGGAATTACCTGATCAGATGAAACCGATTTATTTTGCTAAACAAGGTTTGCCCGCCGGGGCTTATCGAAGGATTGGCAGCACGGATCAACGCTGTACCCCAGATGATTTGTTTCTGTTTTATAATAAAGAGGATGCCTTTGACAGTACGGTCATTGATGATTCGGATTGGGAAGATTTGAGTGAAAATGCCATTGAACGCTATAGAAAATTAAGAATGGAAGTAAATGCAGCCGCAGAGGAATTGGAATATGACAACAAAAATATGTTGCGTGCGCTAAATGCCGTAAAGAAAGTAAAAGACGAATGGAAATTAACCCATACCGGGCTTTTGGTTTTTGGTGAAAAGATGGCTTTAAGACGGCTAATGCCAATGGTTCGGGTGGATTACATCCGTGTTCCCGGAAAAACCTGGGTAGAAAATCCTGATGAGCGTTATACCAGCTCGTTGGATTTGCGTGGTTCCTTAATAGAATTGGTTCATCGTACGATTAGTGTAATTACCGATGATTTACCTTCAGATTTCCTATTGGAAGAAGGAGAAATGCAAGCCAAAAGTAAATGGAAATTACCTTATCGTGTATTAAGAGAAGCTTTAGTGAATGCGTTTATTCATAGAAGCTATCGTGTAAACCAGCCCATTCAGATTATTCGTTATTCCAATCGCATTGAGATTAGGAATGCTGGGTTTTCATTAAAACCATTAGAACAAATTGGAGAGCCCGGATCATTTATCAGGAATGCCAATATTGCCGCTATTTTTCATGACACCAATCTGGCTGAAACAAAAGGAACAGGATTTAAAACCATGGAAAAACTAATGCGTGCAGCCGAAATGGTACCGCCAACCTACGAAAGTCATCATCACAAAAATTCTTTTGTACTTCGCCTATTACTACATCATTTTTTGAATGAAGATGATGTAAAATGGTTAGAGCAATTTAATAAGTATGACTTTACAGATACACAAAAAATGGGATTGGTATTTATTCGAGAAGTAGGAGCGATTGATAATTTAAGTTATCGACAACTTACTGAATTGACGGGGCATCAATCTAGTATTGAACTAAGGAAACTTCGGAAAGAAAAGATGATTCAGCAGAAAGGAAAAGGGAAAAGTACCTATTATTTACCTTCTGACAGATTTAAAAGTTTCTTATCACCCATGGAAGAAGGCTTATCTACCAAGGCAGATTCCTTATCACCCATGGCGGAGGGCTTATCTACCCAGGTAGAATCCTTATCTACCAGGGCAAAATCCCTATCTACCGAGGAAAAAGTAGATAAATTATCGGGTGAGTTACAACGAAAATTAAGAAGTATTGGGAAACGATCGAAAAATCCGGAGATTTTAAAAGGATTAATTATTGAATTGTGTCAAGAACAGGATTTTTCCATATCGGAACTGTCTTCCCTATTGCATAGAAGCGAAAAGTACTTAAAAAATAATTATTTGGGAGCCTTATTGGATGAAGGCTTGTTAGAATACACCATTCCTAAGATGATTTCTCATCCTAATCAAAAATACAGAACCAAAAAGAAAAATGGGTAAATTTATGGCGTAAAGAAATGATAAACTCTAACTATCTTTGCATTAATAATACCTGCCACGCTTCCCGTCAGATCAGCGCAACTGGGCAGGTTTTCGCTTTTATAGCGATGACTGTATTTTCCTTCTTTAAATCTGTAGCCGTATGAATTACAAGAAACCGGCTATATCTCTTCAGGAACAGATCGAGAAGCTTAAAGCGAAAGGTTTAGAAATAGAGAATAACGAAAGGACATTAAACTTTCTGTCCAATATCAGTTATTACCGTTTACGTGCTTATACCTATCCTTTTCAGAATAATGGCAACCCGACACGTCCATTTACGCAAGAAATAAGCTTAGAAGAGATTGTTCAACTCTATGTCTTTGATAGGCGGCTCCGCAGTCTTGTTTTTAAGGCGATTGGCAGTATAGAGATTTCATTTCGTACGCAGATTATTTACCACTGGCCAATGCAATATGGCAGCCATTAGCATACAAAAGCAGGTTTGTTTAAAGATTCAAGGCATTTTGCTAAACAATACACGCGTTTACAAAAAGAGGTGGAAAGGAGTCAGGAATCCTTATTTGATTAAAGTATATAGTGGTAGAACGCTTCGCGACTACCGGCAGCTTTACCTCACATTTCCTGTTTGGGAAGATTTGGCACACGCGTGCGCCAAATTAACTTGGTCTCATTTACGCCTGATAATGCGGGTTTCCGATAAAAATTATTCTCTTAAATGAATTGCGTCATAATTGCCCCTATTGCGTCATAATTGCCCCATAAATGAGCCTCGTTTTTCTTCTTTTAGCTTCCTCTAATATCAATAAGAAAACTGTAGTTGGATTTACACAAAATCCATAGCAAGCTTTAAGCAAATCATATAGTCTTATTCAAAGTTACCCTCTTACTAAACCCGACACCGAACCCGACATAACCCCGACATAAACTCTTTAGAATATTATAAAGAGATAATTATCAGATGGATATATTCACCCTTAACCCGACATTCAATGATTAACATTCCAGACTTATTGAAGTCTTTCCAAAGCCCAATCCTTTACTAAATCCGTCTATTTTTCTTTTTTTTCTTCTTTTTACGTCTTGTCTCATCGGAAGGAGAACCGCTCGCAAACTCAAATCTACTACTGTCTCTGTTCAGGTCATCAGTAACATCCGAT
>DATGTY010000044.1:0-4583 GCA_035301605.1 Chitinophagaceae bacterium
TTAATCCCATTTGTATAGAATCCAAATACTCCTCCCAAAGTTAAAGAAGGAGCAATGTATTGATATACATTTTGTAAATTACCTTCCAGTAAAAGCGTTAAATAATTGTGTTTTCCTTTATCTAATGGAGATAGGATAGAAGGTTCTTTATGGGCATGTTCTGCTGCAATCGAATAATTCCCTATGAGTTTTCTGTGATCATATTTTGGTTTACTGGTCTTCTTTTTTGCAGCCACATATATTTTTGTCAATGCGCTATCTACGTTATCAGTTGCATACTTATATAACTGCCTGTAGTCATTTAAATAAAAAGTGATAACAATGTAACGTTTCGGAGATGTAGCCACTTTAGTAGTATTCTTTTGTTGCTTTATTAGCCTAACAATTCTTACAGTATCCTGCTTAATCTTTATCGGGGATCTATGCCCTTCGCTTAAAATATAGTTTTTGCTTTTAGGGTCAAATTGCCGACAACGAATAAATGTACGTCCTACTTCATCAGTCAAATAATCAATAGATTTAATGCTCAATGGATTAGAAAAAGAATCCGCTAATGAATCAAAATCATCTTTAAAATTATTAATTACTGAATCCAAATTCAACACCTTTTGGAAGTCATCTACATCAGATAATGCAACCTTTAAGCTGTTCCCTTTGTCTAGCTCCAGATAAAAGTTATTTTTAATAGCTTCACTAGGAATATAAAAGGGTTGCCTGCTTTTCCCGGAGGCTATTTTATTTAAATTATCTTGGGCAAAGAGTGTTCCAGAGATACCCAAAAAAACGGATATCATTATAAAAAAATACTTGCTCATGATTGTTTAATTTTTGGGTGAAATATTTATTTTTATATGATTAATAAAAAAGGTTTGATTATCTGCTAGTAGATTCTGTTTTACTGGCTCCGATTTAGAAAGAGGAAATGAAAGGTTAAATGTTTTTTGTGTTTTAGAAGAACTTTCATTTTGAGAGGAGATGATGGCATTGTAATAAACAATCGAAGTGTTTTCTTTGCCCGATACATCTTTTTTAGAATCTATCTTTTCGGGTTGTTTAAGGGTTACAGTATCCGGATTTACAAATTTTGTTGAAGCAATGGACTGAACTGATGGAGAATCTATTGGTATGCTTTTAATTGTCGTATTCTTTCTTTTAATACGTTTTTTACTTATTTTTATTTGTGTATAATTTTTCTTTAACTGAAGGCTCTGCTCCTGAAGACTAGGTTCCTTTTTACTCTTTTCTGCTGTTTTCTGCTTAGACCCGTTTTTTTCTGCAATAACCTGTGCCGGTTCTTTTCTTTTTTCCACCTTTCTTTCCCCTTGTTTATAATGGATCAATCCATAGAATGCAAATAGGCATATGAAGATTGCAGCGGCATATTTCAACCATCCAAGTCTGTGACCGTTATTTTGCCTTAGCCGAGACGCCATTTGTTCCCAAGATTTTTCCTGATCAAAATATTCAATCCCGGGACTTTCTTCCAGTTTTCTCAGTTTCTCTCTGAGAAGCTTATCTGTTTTATCTCTATTCATGTTCTTGTTATAATTTATTAAAAGATTTATTTTTTATTATCATCAATTTCAACCTTCTTCTAGCTTTACTCAATTGTGATTTGGAAGTCCCTTCGGATATTTTCAACAATTCTGCTATTTCTTTGTGTGAATACCCTTCTATCACATAAAGATTAAAAACTGTTCGATAACCGATCGGCAATTCCGAAATCATTCGGTAAATATCTTCAGCCGCCATTTTTGTTAGTATATCATCATTTGTGTGAGTCTTTTCCCTTTCCTCCTCTAAAGCAATTATTTTAAACTTTTTCTTTTTCCTCAAAAACATCAGACATTCATTTATCATAATTTTTTTAAGCCAAGGGAAAATGGAATTTTCTCCTTTATAATGAAAGCGCTTAATATTCTTATAGAACTTATAAAACCCGTTCAGCATCAATTCTTCTGCATCTTCATGATTTTTCACATAGCGGTAACACAGTCCATACATTTGCCTGGCGTAGCGGTCAAACAAATATTTTTGAGCAATCAGATTCTTCTTTTTGCAGGCTTGTATAGCTTCTAATAAGTTCATTTCGTGACTTTTATCAATCAAAGTAAAACAAGACACAAAAGACTCTTCTCCATCCCTTTATTATCTATTAGCATGGTGTAACTTCTTACTTTCATCTTGAGATATTTAGTATAGTGATCTTTAAAGCGTACTATTATATATGCAAATAGGAGGAGTTTGGTTGCCTAACGAAGTTAAAAATATTCTTGAGATATAGTTTGTAGATAAGAGAATTAAAACCGTGAGTACCCCCTATTCCTATATCGGGATGGTCGTAGGTTCGAGCCCACATTTCTTTTTATACCTAACATAGTATATTCTGAACCTATCCATCGTACTAATACCTGCTTACGCAAAAACCAACGTATTTTAAAAGCTTATATTCCCCAAAGTAAAGAGGTTGGAAGAAGAGAAAATAGAGCGATCCCATGGTCTAAATTGTCATGGGATGACCTGTAGGTGTAAATTTTGTTGTATATTTAGTCTTTACTACTAAAAGCTCTTTCACTATTATGGCAGAATTAAATGTAACTCAGAAACTCATCAAACAGCACTTAATTGAAGGAGAAATGACAGCCGGCGAAGAAATAGGTCTAAAAATTGACCAAGCTTTACTTCAGGATGCGACCGGAACATTGGTGCAATTGGAATTGGAAGCCATGGGATTAGACCGTGCAAAAACAGAAGTAGCTGTACAATACGTAGATCACAATCTCTTACAAACTGATTTTAAAAACGCCGATGATCATCGCTTTCTTTTATCAGCTGCCCAAAAACATGGCCTTTGGTTCAGTCGACCGGGAAATGGAGTGAGTCACCCTGTGCATATGGAACGTTTTGGAAAACCGGGGAAAACGATGGTAGGATCTGACAGTCATACCTGTGCTGCCGGTTCATTGGGTATGTTAGCCATCGGAACCGGGGGGCTGGATGTAGCTACGGCAATTGCCGGACAACCGTATTATGTAAAAATGCCTCAGGTAATGGGCGTGAAACTGACAGGAAAATTGCCGGATTGGGTCAGTGCCAAAGATGTTATTCTGGAAATGTTACGCCGTTATGATGTAAAAGGCGGTGTGGGCAAAATTATAGAATATTATGGAGCGGGTTTAAAAAATCTGAGTGCGATGGATCGACACGTCATTGCCAATATGGGAGCTGAATTGGGAGCGACCACCACTGTTTTTCCAAGTGATGACGAAACGAAACATTTTTTAACAGCACAAAACCGTGAGGAGGACTGGATCGAATTGCTTGCCGACCCCGATAGTCAATACGATATGGAAGATGAAATTGTCTTAGATGATTTGGTACCCTTGGTCGCTTTACCGACCAGCCCCGGAAATGTCGTTCCGGTGAGTGAGGTGGCCGGAAAAGCAATTAGCCAATGTGTCGTGGGGTCGTCTGCCAATCCCGGGCTTCGAGATTTCTGGATGGTCAGTGCTATGGTTGAAGGCAAATCAGTTCATCCTGATGTGAGTCTTGACATTAACCCCACTTCGCGGCAGATTATGCAAAACATGATTGAAAACAAGACCTTTGCAAATTTGATTACCGCAGGAGCCCGCTTTCATCAAAGTGGTTGTATGGGTTGTATTGGTATGGGACAAGCACCTGCGTCCGGAACAGTAAGTTTACGCACCATGCCTCGTAATTTCCCTGATCGTTCGGGAACAAAAGATGATCAAGTCCATTTGGTAAGCCCTGAAACAGCAGCAGCTTCTGCGTTAACCGGGAAGATTACTGATCCGCGCGAGATGGAGGATATCTATAAAATGAAATATCCACACTATAAAGCTCCTAAGCTACATCTTATCCATACCGAGATGTTGTTGAGCCCGCCGGAAGATAACAGCAACCTAAAATTAGAAAAAGGTCCCAATATCAAATCTTTACCGGAAATTGAAGCCTTAGAAGATAAATGCGAGGTTCCGGTATTACTGAAAATGGGCGATAATATATCGACAGATGAAATTCTGAAAGCAGGAGCAGAAGTGTTGCCCCTCCGCAGTAATATTCCTGAAATTAGCAAATTCGCTTTCTCGGTTATTGATGAATCCTATTATGAGCGAGCCTTGAAAAGTAAAAAAGAATATGGAGGTCATATTGTAGTAGCCGGTGAAAACTATGCGCAGGGATCGAGTCGGGAACATGCAGCCATTGCTCCAAAATATCTTGGACAAATAGCGGTATTGGCTCAAAGTTATGCTCGAATCGCTTGGCAAAATCTTGTGAACTTTGGAATTCTTCCCTTAACGTTTGTCGATAACAAGGAGATTGATAAAATAGAGCAGGGAGATACGATAAAATTAGAAAATTTACGCGACGGTGTCAAAAATAGAAAGGACATCACTGTTACCGTTCAGAAGAAAAACGGAAAGACAGAAACCTTGAAAGCCAAGCATTCTTTAAGTGACCGCCAAATAGAAGTCGTACTCAAAGGCGGGATTATCAATGCTTTTAGAGCACGGTTAGATACTTAATACGTACCTCTAGCACTTAAACTATTGACGACT
>DATGTY010000045.1:0-8313 GCA_035301605.1 Chitinophagaceae bacterium
CTTTGATGCGGTTATCGGAGATTTGATCCTTTATTTGTGCTACTTTGTTTTTTGCATTCTCGTAGTTGTATTTTGTATCCTGGAAATTCATCGTGGTAGTGGCATCACCTGCTAATAGGGCTTTAGCCCTTTTATAGTCCTTTTCGGCTTTATTTTTGACCAATTGTGCTGCCTTAAGATTGAGATTAAGCATTGAATTGTCTATACTGGCCAACAATGCTCCTCGGGAAACATAATCACCCAATTCGAAATTGACCTGAACCAATTTTCCCGCACTGGCGGCTGTGATATCAGCTTCTTTAAATGGAATTAATGTTCCTGTTTTAATGAGCTGATGATTCACTTCCTGATAAGAGGTTATAGTAGTAGTTACCGGAATGACTACTTCCTGATGATCTATTTCTTTCCTTTCATTAATGATTTTTTTGTTGGCTGCTAATTGATATGCAATGCCTCCAAAAATAACCACCACGATGCCAATGATAATGAATTTTCTTTTCATGGTTATAAATTGTGAAGTAAAACTTTTATTTTTATAATTGGTTATAGTATTGTTCTAATGTTCCGTTGGCTTTATGTACTGATAAATCGGCTATATAATATTGTAGTAGCGATTCTATATAATTGTTTTGTGCTTCTCTGTAGGATAACTCCGCATTGAGTAAATCACTTAAAGAAGTGGCTCCCTGTTTATATTGTAATGTTGTGTTTTCATACACTTTGCTTGCTAGTTGCATGTTCTCTTTGTTGGAGACAATAGTTCGACGAGCTTGTAATGATTGTGCTTCAGCATTTTGATATTGTAGTTTTTGAGATGTCTTGTTTAGGCGATAATTTAATTTTGCAATGTGCAGATCCAAGAGGGCATCTTTGTATTGCGCATCTCTTCGAAAACCGGTAAAGATGTTCCAATCTAGTTTAATGCCTATGGATGAATAATCAAGCAGGGGATCATACAGTCCGGATAAAGCTTCATTCATAGTGTTGGCGCCATATCTGGCATAAAAAGAAAGGGTGGGGATAATCTTAGCTTTGATAGATTTTTTATTATAAGTATAAAGTTTAATTTTGGTTTTTTGTAATTGAGATGCAAGTGTTTGTTCATAATTAAACTTGGGATAAGCCCGGAGCAATGGCGCATCTCCCAGCCATTTTTTTGTGTCGTTAAGGGTAATACTGTCAGTAGAAACAAGGCCTATATCATTCTTCAATGTGTTTTTGGCGATACGTAACTGACTATTGGTAGTAGCAATCTGAGAAAGCACATTATTTAAGTTGACTTGTACCTGCTGGACATCTACTTTTTGAGCCGCTCCTTTTTCGGCTCTGAGTTTGGTTACATCCAAAATTTTCTGAAAACGGTCTTTATTTTTGTTGAGCAGAACTAATTGTTTTTCGGTGACCAGTATCTGATAGTAAGCTGTGGCAATATTATAGATGAGGTCTTTGTTGTTTTGATCCGCTTGTAATCGGGCTAATTGTCGATTGGGTTTTGATGCTTTTATTCCTGCGATTAAAGATTGATCATATATTTTCTGATTGAGTTGAGCCGATAAAGTGGAGTTATATTGTGTTCCAAAAGCGACTCTTTGTTCTTTACTATCGGGGCCAAAAGTGCCTGCCGGAATCACCGTTTGTTGTAATTTAATGTTGTCATCCAGGCCGGCACTTACGGTTACCTGAGGTAGATAGGCCGATCTAGATTCTCTATATTGTTGTCGAGCTTGCTTTACTTTATTGTTGTAAACTTTAACCGATAAATGATGCTCCAATCCATATTGAATACATTCTTTAAGTGAAAAAGAATAAGTTTGTTGTTGTGCATAGCCTATAAAAGGCAAAAGTGAAGCAAGTAAAGTAATAGTGAGTTTTTTATAAGCTTTCATAGAATATAGTTGATGAGTTAACTATTGGGGAGTCGATCTATTTTTTTTGCGGCATTTCTTAATTCTCCCAGAAATTTTTCTTTGGGTTGTTGAGATAAAGCTTCGCCTATTTCTTTTTCTATTTTTTTGATTAATGTTCCAATTTGCAAGGCCACGAATTTTCCTGTTTCTGTGAGCTCTATTTGCTTTCTTCGGGCGTCATGTTCATCTTTTTTGAAGCTTAATAAGCCTTTTTTCTCAAGGGCTTTCGTGGTTCTGAATACAGAAGATTTGTCTCTGTTAATCAATGTAGAAATAGACTGTTGCGTTTGATTTTCATAAAAATAGAGACACATTAATACCGGCAGCTGCTCAATCCTAATAGGTACAGATGAGTCTTCAATCATTTTATTGGCTACCCGAAATATGGTATTATAAAGTTGCTGAAATTCAAATAGAATAGAACCTTCTATTTCTTTGAGAAAAGCTTCTTTATCCGGTTCATTTAAATTTTTTTTGCTTTCTACCATATGACAAAAGTATTTTATGTTGACATATCAACCAAATAGCGGTTGGTTTTTATTTATATTTGATGATTAGGTATAGACTAATTTCCGGTATAATGTTTTCTTATTTATATAGACAATTGAAGTCGGAAAATATTTTAAAGAAATAAAAAAAACTTTGCATAAAGAAATGAATAGTTCGGGCTAAGTTCTGAATTGTATGATAAAAACATCTTTTTTTTAAGCATATCCTTTGGGAAATAAAGGACTTTGATGTAGGTTTGCAACATTCAAAAATTCACGGTTATGTCCCAGCAATACAGCCAATTTAAGGCCTTGTTTGCTATTGCGAAAAGTAGTTTTATTGCCCTACTGCGTAGTCCTTCTGCAGTAGCTTTTACCGTTGGTTTCCCTTTAGTCTTTGTTTTGGTGTTTGGATTTATAGGCGGGAGACATCAATCTCTAAAAGTAGGAGTAGCTTCTTCCGTTGATACAACAAGTGCGCTCTATAAAGCGCTTGAAAAGAGAGCGGTTATCCAGTTTATTACAACTGATTCTGAAGCACAGATGAAGGAAGATTTAGAAAAAGGCAGGATAGCTTCTATTATCCATATTTCAAAAAAAAATACAGCAGAAAGGGCAGTTCCTCACTACCAAATTACTTTATCTGAATCAGGTGCAACAAAGGATAAAGTAAAGCTGCTGAAATCGGTATTAAGGGATGTAATTCATCAGTTGGATAGTAAATATATACCGGAAAGAACAACGATAGCGCAGATAGAAACGGTGAAAATGCCCGGACGTATTTATCGGCAGATAGATTTTATTTTGCCGGGAATGTTGGGTTTCTCGCTGCTAAGTACCGGGGTTTTTGGTACGGCTTTCCTGTTTTTTAGCCTTCGTCAGACGTTGGTACTTAAGCGCTTTTTTACCACGCCAATCAGGAAGTCAAATATCTTATTGGGAGAGGCATTAGCGAGATTAATATTTCAGTTGTTAGGTGCTTTGTTGTTGATTGCTATTGGTGCCTATTTCTTTGATTTTACATTGGTTCACGGACTGGTGTCGCTTTTGGAAATATTAATATTATCGGCTTTTGGGTTGCTTATTTTTATGGGTTTTGGTTTTATTATTAGCAGTATTTCAAAGAATGAAAGTACCATTCCTGCGGTTTCTAATATTATTGTATTACCCCAATTTATGCTGGCCGGAACTTTCTTTCCGATAGATATATTACCGCAATGGTTGCAGCCTATTTGTAAAATACTTCCTTTAACGTTTTTAAATGATGCGTTACGAAAAATATCTTTTGAGGGAATGCATCTCTGGCAAATGCCTAAAGCCTTGTTGTTTTTGACACTATGGGGGATTGTTATTTATGCCGTGGCTACAAAAGTTTTCCGTTGGGAATAAAATATTAAATAATGAAGATGAAATTGAAGCTTGTTGTGTTTCTTGGTATTAGTTTGTTGTTACTGATTGTATTTGCTACCTTTTTATTACCTAGTGAAGGACAAGTGACGGATTCTATAACCATTTATGCACCGGCTAGTACAGTGACTTCTAAGTTGACCCATTATAAATCTTATCCGGGATGGTTTCCCTGGATGAAAAAGAAGCATGCGGATGTTGTTTTTAAAAAGGATGGAAATGGACAGATAGAGGCGATGGTTTTTCATGGAAATACCAAAGAAGGAAGAGGTGTTGGCATTTTTAAAATAAGGAATATTGAAGGAGATAGTATCATACACTATGGGTTACATTTTGAAGACATGCCCGATTTTTATGGGGTGTTTTTAGTGAAAGGAAATGAAGAAGAAACTGTATTGGCATGGAAATTAAAAATAGATGCGGGTTGGGAGCCTTGGTGGCGTTTTTATGCCTCTATGATGAGTAAAATTACCAAACCAGCGCTCACAAATGGGTTAACAGAATTTAAAAAAGTGTGTGAGAGTAAGAATGTGAAGTAGATTTTTTGCCCTCATAAGTGCCAGAAAGGAATAGAAATGGACTGACTGTGTATAGGTCTTGTCTATAAAAGATACTTGATATCGCATCTTCTCTACAACAGAGAAGATGCGATGATTTATCATCAAATTACCGAAAAAGGATTATTTCTCCAAATTGGAAAGTTTTGAAGCCGCTGCCGTATCTACAAACCAATGCACCTCTTCATTATTCCTGCTGATGGTCTGCGAAGGGTAGTGGCTGGGATTATATTCTCCTTCCAGTACTTCTTTTAAAGCGTTTGCTTTGCCGTCTCCGGCGGCCATAAATACAATCTTTTCAGCTTTATGAACCACTGGTCTGGTGAGGGTAATTCTATACATTTTTTGCGCTTCTACGAAAGGAGCTGCCACCCATCTATCCATTTCCTGCACTACTTCTGTACCCGGGAAGAGGGAAAGGGTATGTCCATCGCCTCCCATGCCTAGCAGTACAAAGTCGAATGTGCTTTCCTGTCCATCAAACTTTTGATGCAGAAGTTCTTCGTATTGAGCAGCTGCTTTATCCTGAGGTAAAGAAGTATCCATGAGATAAATATTTTCTTCTTTGACAGGAATATGGTTCAGCAGCGTATCATAGGCCATTTTCCCATTGTGTCTATCATCTTCGAAGGGAACATAACGTTCATCACCTATATAGAAATGAATTTTAGACCAGTTGATTTGATCTTTTCTTGGGTGGGTAGCTAACAATTGATATAACGCTTTGGGCGTGTTACCTCCCGATAATACGAAGCTGTAATGTGTTTTCTTTTTTAGTGTTTCTTTTATATCACCAATCAGCCAGTCTGCAAGAGACTGGCTGAGGGTATCAAGATTTTCAAATTGATGTAGTTGCATATTAATTGTTTTTATTACTACTTTGGGGTGGCGGCATATTAATCCAGTGATGTTCATCTCTGGCAATAAGCGCCTCTGCTTGTTCGGGTCCCCAGGAACCCGGTTGATAATTTGGGAAATTTTCCGGTTCACGTGAGTGCCAAACTTTCAGAATAGGCTCAATTAAATCCCAGGCGGCCTCTACTTGGTCTGCACGCATAAAGAGGGTAGCATCTCCTTCCATTACGTTAAGAAGCAAAGTTTCGTAAGCTTCCGGTGAATGTTCATCGAAGGAATCTTCATAATTGAAAATCATATCTACTGGTTTGAGAATCATATCCTGACCCGGTTTTTTTCCCTGAAAGCGCAGCCTAATATCCATCTCTGGCGAGATGCTAATGGTTAACCTATTTGGATGCCAGGTCTGCGTAGCTTCTTTTGGAAAAGAATAATGTGGCGCCTGTTTGAATTGCATGGTAATAAGGGTCGTTTTTTCATTCATGCATTTCCCTGTTCTTATATAGAAGGGAACTCCTTTCCAACGCCAGTTGTCTATATTAAATTTCAGCGCTGCAAAGGTTTCGGTATTAGATTGGTCATCTACTTTTTCCTCCTCCCTATAACCTTTTACTTTTTTGCCTTTTACCCAACCTTCCGCATATTGGCCGCGAACTGCCACACTATCCACTTCATCTTGATTAATTCTGCGAATGGCTTTTAGGACGTCTGTTTTTTTATTTCGAATCTCATCAGCAGTAAAAGAAACCGGTGGTTCCATTGCTACCATACAAAGCAGTTGTAATATATGATTTTGTACCATATCACGTAATGCACCTGCATGATCGTAATATCCTCCACGTGCTTCTACTCCTACGGTTTCAGAAGCTGTAATTTGTACATGTTCTATATAATTTCTATTCCATAATGGTTCAAAGAGGGCATTGGCAAACCGGAAAGCCAATATATTTTGAACGGTTTCTTTGCCCAGATAGTGATCAATTCTAAAAATTTGTTCTTCCTTAAAGGTGTCTAATAAGGTGTCATTAAGTGCTTTGGCGCTATGTAAATCATGACCAAAGGGCTTTTCGACTACAATTCTAGTATATTCTGTGTCTTTACAAAGCTTTAATTTTCCCAGATTTTTGGCTATAACCGGTACCAATTGGGGAGCCACCGACAGATAAAAAATAACATTGGGATGACTGCCCCATTCCTGTTCTTTCTTTTTTACTTCCTCTGAAATAAGTTTATAGTCGCTACTTTTAGAGGCGTCTAAAGAGATGTAATTGACATGCTTTGAAAATTTATCCCATTGGTCAATGCCTTCCTCTTTTCTTCTGGAAAAAGATTTAATCCCTTTTAATAAATGATTGTGATAATCTTTATTTGTAATCTTCGAACGGGATAAGCCTGTTATTGAAAATTTTTCCGGTAAGTAGTTATCTAAAAAAAGATTGTAAAGTGCCGGCGTAAGTTTTCTATGGTTTAAGTCACCACTGCCTCCAAAGATAAAGACCATGGAAGCAGGGGGGCGACTGTTCTGTGTTTTTGACATAAAAATTGGTTAAAATGAACTACTTGGCAGACCCATCCCACTCGGTATGGAAGCTGCCTTCTTCATCTATACGTTCATAAGTATGAGATCCAAAATAATCTCTTTGTGCCTGAATTAAGTTTACGGGAGATTTATCCCTTCTAAAAGCATCGAAGTAAGATAGGGCAGAGGACAATCCCGGTATGGCATATCCAGCTTTAGAAGCTGTTGCAATCACATCTCTGGTACTGCCTACGTTTTCTCTGACCATAGGAGCTACTTCTTCACTAAGCAATAGATTGGACATTTCCGGATCTCTGTTGTAAATTTTCCAATAAGTATCTAAAAGTACGGAGCGGATAATGCAGCCGCCTCTCCATATCTTTACTACTTCAGATAAAGGAATATCCATATCTAAGTCGGCAGATGCTTTTCTGAGCATACCCATGCCCTGTGCATAGCACATCAATACGCCAAAATATAAGGCATCATGTAGTTTTTTAATGAAAGCATCCTTATCTCCCTCTATAACAGTATCTTGAGTGTCATATAGTTTGGCTGCTTTTCGTTGAAGATCTTTATAGGAAGAAAGATCGCGCATAGAAACAGAAATATCAATACTTGGAACAGGGAAATGTAAGTCCATGGCATCCTGAGAGGTCCATTTTCCTGTTCCTTTAGCTCCAGCTTTGTCTAAAATGACATCAATAAGCCTGTGATCTGTTTTATCGTCTTCTTGTAGGAAAATATCGCGAGTAATCTCTACCAAGAAAGATTTTAATACACCTTCATTCCATTCTTTATAAACTTCATAGAGTTCGTCATTATTCAGACCTAAACCGCGTTTCATAAGCAGGTAAGTCTCGCTAATCATCTGCATGATGGCATATTCTATTCCATTGTGCACCATCTTAACATAATGTCCGGCTGCATCTTTCCCTAGATAGGAAACACAGGGCGTACCATCCACTTTAGCAGAAACTGCTTCAAGCATTGGCTTTACTCTTTCCCATGCTTTTTTGTCACCTCCTGGCATGATACTGGGGCCACGACGAGCACCTTCTTCACCACCGGAAACGCCCATTCCCATGAAATGGCGGTTTTGCCCTTCCAAATAAGCTATTCTGCGGCGTGTATCGGTAAAATGCGAATTCCCTCCGTCTATAATAATGTCGCCGTCTTCGGTCAATGGTAATAATTTTTCAATCATATCATCCACCGCTTCTCCTGCTTTTACAAGCAACATAATACAGCGAGGCGCTTTTAAGGATTGAACGAATTCTTCTAAATCGGTAGTTCCATCTACCTTTACTTCCGGATCAGCTTCTTTTTTAAGCATTTCTACTTTTCCGGCACTCCTGTTCATGCCGGCTACTGAAAATCCGTGATCGGCCATATTGAGTAGGAAATTTCTTCCCATTACTCCTAATCCAATCATTCCAAAATCAAAAGATGATTTATCCATAATATATAATATATAATTAAAAATCGAGTTGCAAAGTTAATAACAATTTTGAACCATTATAATTTTTCTTAGTCTCTTTAGTGCTTTCCTCATATTTATAAAGTAACGAAAAAATAGG
>DATGTY010000046.1:0-3019 GCA_035301605.1 Chitinophagaceae bacterium
GCTATCCTTGTTGTTGCTGCTACTGATGGTCCTATGCCTCAGACTCGTGAACACATCCTTTTGGCTCACCAGGTAGGTGTTCCTAAAATGGTTGTATTCATGAATAAATGTGACTTGGTAGATGATCCTGAATTATTGGAATTGGTTGAAATGGAAATTCGTGAATTATTATCCGATAACCATTTTGATGGAGATAATACCCCAATCATTCAAGGTTCTGCTATTAAAGCACTCGAAGGTGATGCTGATGCTGTAGAAGCAATCAAAGAATTAATGAAAGCCGTTGATGAATACATTCCTTTACCGGAACGTCCAATCGATCAGCCTTTCTTGATGTCAGTTGAAGATGTATTCTCTATTACCGGTCGTGGTACTGTTGCTACCGGTCGTATCGAACGTGGTGTTATTAAGGTTCAGGATCCTGTTGAAATCGTTGGTTTGGTTGACAAGCCTCTGACTTCTACTATTACAGGTGTGGAAATGTTTAAGAAAATCTTAGACCGAGGGGAAGCTGGTGATAATGCCGGTTTGTTACTACGTGGTATTGAAAAGAAACAGATTCGCCGTGGTATGGTTATCGTAAAACCTGGTTCTATCACTCCTCATAAGAAATTTAAATGTGAGGTTTATGTATTGAACAAGGACGAAGGTGGTCGTCATACACCATTCTTTAAGAATTATCGTCCACAGTTTTATTTCCGTACTACAGATGTTACTGGTGAAGTTACTCTGCCGGATGGTGTAGAAATGGTAATGCCTGGTGATAATGTTACTCTTACTGTAGAACTTATTGCTCCTGTTGCTATGGAGAAAGGTTTAGAGTTCGCTATCCGTGAGGGTGGTCGTACAGTAGGTGCCGGACAGGTAACTGAGATTGTAGAATAAATTTAAATTGTTCTTTTATAATTAAATTAGCGAATTACATGGATCAGGAGAGCTGTGCCGTGTAATTCGCTTTCACGATAGAAAAAGTCTTTGCCTTTAATCATTTTTATACGGGTGTAGCTCAATTGGCAGAGTACCGGTCTCCAAAACCGATGGTTGGGGGTTCGACTCCCTCCACCCGTGCAAATACCTTGTGAGTAAGGTTCTTTTTGAAATAAAAAAGCCAAATATTCTAAATGAAGAAAATTAAACAATATATTCAGGAGTCGTATCATGAACTTCTTCATAAGGTATCATGGCCTACTTGGGAGGAATTGCAGTCCTCCACATCTGTTGTACTTATTGCCATAGTAATTATTACGCTTTTGGTTTGGGGAATGGATATTGTTTCTAGCACCGTTTTAGAAAATTTTTATAAACTCTTTAGATAATGGATGCTGTAGATAATAAGGATAGAAGCAGCGATGATACCAAATGGTATGTGTTGCGCGTTATTAGCGGAAAGGAGAAAAAAGTAAAGGAATATCTTGATTCTGAAATCAAGTTTGCTGGTTGGGATAATGCGATTAAACAAGTATTTGTTCCAATGGAAAAGGTTTATAAGGTCAATAAAGGGAAAAAGGTTGTAAGAGAACGCAATTATTATCCCGGCTATATCATGCTTGAGGCTTATGAAGGCATGCTTTCTGGAGAAATGATTGCCTTTATAAATGGAACAACAAATATTATTCACTTTTTAGGAAAAGAAAATCCTATTGCACTTAGAGAATCTGAGGTTAATAAAATGCTCGGAAAAGCAGATGAGATGGCAGATCAAGGTGCAATGATTAGTGATCCGTTTATTGTGGGAGAATCTGTGAAAATTACAGACGGTCCTTTCAATGACTTTAATGGGATTATTGATGAAGTAAATGATGAGAAGAAAAAGTTAAAAGTTACAGTCAAAATCTTTGGACGTGCTACTCCTGTTGAACTAAATTATATGCAGGTAGAACGGTTATCGTAAGAATTTTTAATTTAAATATTATTACGTACCTTTGCACTCCTTTTTTTAAAGGAAGCTTTATGCTTTTGGAAGTTCGTTTAATGCGAACGCTTTACCAAATAAATTTTACGCAAATATGTCAAAACAAATTTCAGGTTACGTAAAACTGCAAGTGAGAGGTGGACAGGCTAATCCTGCTCCTCCTATTGGTCCTGCCCTGGGTGCAAAAGGGGTAAATATAATGGACTTTTGTAAGCAGTTCAACGCACGTACGCAAGAAAGTAAAGGGCAGGTATTACCGGTTGAAATGACGGTGTATGCTGACAAATCTTTTACTTTTGTCATTAAAACTCCTCCTGCAGCTGTTCAGCTTTTGGAGGCAGCAAAAATCAAATCCGGTTCAAGTGAACCTAATCGGAACAAGGTGGCTAAAGTCTCTTGGGAACAAGTGGAGGCCATAGCTAATGATAAAATGGCCGATTTAAACGCCTTTACAGTAGAAAGCGCTATGAAAATGGTAGCCGGTACTGCTAGAAGTATGGGAATTACTCTAAAAGGGAAGGCTCCTTGGGCGAAATAAATTATTTGACTACTCTTTTTATTATAGAGTATAAAAGCTGATTAGAATGGCAAAAATAAGTAAAAAAAGAAAGGCTGCAGAAGAGCTCATCGATAAAGATAAGGGTTACACGCTTACTGAAGCAGCTGCGTTAGTAAATAAAATTAATTGTACTTCTTTTGATAGTGCGGTTGATGTTCATGTTAGATTAGGTGTGGATCCCAGAAAGGCAGATCAAAATGTTCGTGGATCTGTAACTCTACCTCACGGTACCGGTAAAACGAAACGTGTTTTGGTTTTATGTACTCCTGACAAAGAAGCAGAAGCTACGGAAGCAGGCGCTGACTTTGTTGGTTTAGATGAGTATATTGAAAAAATTCAAGGCGGTTGGACCGATATTGATGTTGTGGTTGCAACTCCTTCTGTAATGCCTAAGATTGGACGTCTTGGTAAAATATTAGGACCTAGAAATTTGATGCCCAATCCTAAAACAGGAACGGTTACTATGGATGTAACCAAGGCTGTGAATGATGTTAAAGGGGGTAAAATCTCTTTTAAAGTAGATAAAGCCGGAATTATACATGCTTCTG
>DATGTY010000047.1:0-3532 GCA_035301605.1 Chitinophagaceae bacterium
CCCCGCCCCATCCTAATAGGTGTTTCCATGGGCGGAATGATGGCTATTGAAATCAATAAAATCATTGATGTAGAAAAAACAATCCTTATCTCCAGTTCCAAAACCCGTAGAGAAATCCCCCCCTATTTTCATCTCTTACAATATTTTAAAGTTCATAGATGGATAAATTATAAATGGATTACCCGTATGGGACTTTTCGTCGGACAATTACTATTTGGACCTACAAATAAAGCCGAGAAGAAACTACTAAAAGAAATCATTCAAGATACAGATGAAACCTTTTTTAAATGGGCATGGGATCGGGTAGCCAACTGGAGAAATCAATACATCCCTCCTCACCTCATCCATATACATGGCACTCAGGATCACATGCTTCCTATCTTATTCATAAAACCGGACTATAAAATAAAAGGAGGAACCCACCTCATGGTTTTTCATAAAGCAGAAGAAATATCAAAGGTTATTAATAAATATATAAACGGAAAGCGTTCGCGTTAAGTCTCTGCTTAAAACCTTAAATGCTTAATAGTAAGTCCTTTATTAATAAGTTGTTTCAGAGAATCAATACCTATCTGTAAATGATGATCCACAAAATTTTCAGTAACTTTCTTATCACCTGCTGCAGTTTTCACACCTTCTGCAATCAAAGGCTTATCTGATACAAGCAACAGCGCTCCGGTAGAGATATGATTATAAAAACCCACCGCAAATAGCGTAGCTGTTTCCATATCTACAGCCATGACTCTGATTTTATTCAAATATTGCTTAAACTGCTTGTCATGTTCCCACACCCGGCGATTAGTACTATAACAGGTGCCGGTATAATAATCCCGTCCATAATCACGAATAGTGGTAGAAATAGCCTTCTGCAAAGCGAAGGCCGGTAAGGCCGGAACCTCAGGCGGAAAATAATCATCAGAAGCACCCTCGCCCCTTACTGCAGCAATGGGTAAAATTAAATCCCCAACATGGGATCCCCGTTTCAGCCCGCCACATTTTCCTAAAAATAAAACCCCTTTAGGATGAATCGCGCTCAATAAATCCATAATTGTAGCCGCACTGGCACTACCCATCCCGAAATTAATAATAGTCACACCACCGGAAGTAGCACATTGCATCGGATGATCCGCCCCCTTGACGGGCACCTTGTTCTTTTCGGCAAAACGTTCTACATAATCTAAAAAATTACACAACAAAATATGCGAACCAAAATTCTTTAGCTCCTCCCCTGTGTATCGGGGCAACCAATTGGTAACAATTTCTTTTTTTGACTTTAATGACATAATCTACTCCTCCTCTATTTTAAAACATAAAATCTTCATAAAAGTTTAGGTAATAGCTATTTAACTTTAATTTATTAGAAACTAATGATAAAATTCATCTCCCTTTTGATACAATGACAATTCCCTATACCACTTCAACCATAAATAATATTAGGAAACCAAAGTTGAATGGGGGTATTTTTTTGAAAAAGGAAAAAAATCTTCTATCTTGCTGCAACATTTTATACCCTATTTAACTCATAATGAGTACAAAATAATTCATAAAACCAACTAGCATGAAAACAATAAAAGGTCCTGCTATTTTCTTAGCACAATTTGTAGGAGAAGAACCCCCTTTCAACAATCTCAAAAATATTTGTGATTGGGCAGCCTCTTTAGGATATAAAGGTATCCAGATTCCCACTAATGAGCCATCGCTCATAGATATTAAGAAAGCTGCTGAGAGCCAAACCTATAGCGACGAAATAAAAGGTACTGTAGAAGAAGCCGGACTTCAGATTACAGAGTTAGCCACCCACATTCAAGGTCAATTAGTAGCGGTACACCCCTCTTTTGACACTTTATTCGATAGTTTCGCTCCGGAAGCTTATAGGAACAATCCTAAAGCGCGTACCGAATGGGCTATCGAACAACTAAAATATACGGCAAAAACTAGCAACAGAATGGGACTCACCGCCATGCCTTCCTTCAGTGGTGCCTTACTTTGGCCGACCATGTATCCATGGCCACAACGCCCCCAAGGACTAGTAAAAACCGGCTTTAAAGAACTGGCTCAACGCTGGAAACCCATATTAGATTATTGCGATGAACAAGGTGTGGATGTATGCTACGAAATACACCCGGGCGAAGACTTGCATGATGGGGTGACATACGAACGTTTTTTGGAAGCCACCGGCAATCATGAGCGTGCCTGCCTGCTCTATGACCCTAGCCATTTTGTTTTGCAATGTCTGGATTATTTAGACTATATAGATATTTATCATGAAAAGATAAAAGCCTTTCACGTGAAAGACGCTGAGTTTAATGCCACCGGCCGATCCGGTGTATATGGTGGTTATCAAGACTGGATTGACCGCCCGGGGAGATTCCGCTCTCTCGGAGACGGGCAAGTAGATTTTAAAGCCATTTTTAGCAAGTTAACGCAATATGATTTTGATAGCTGGGCAGTATTAGAATGGGAATGCTGTATGAAGCATCCGGAAGACGGCGCAAGAGAAGGAGCTCAATTTATCAAAGATCAAATTATAAGAGTCACAGAACGTGCTTTTGACGACTTTGCCGGAGGTGGAAAACCTGATGAAGATTTCAATCAAAGCATTCTTGGTCTAAAATAGGATTTGCTGTACCTTTAGGCTCATTTTTATCAAATTAAAACTAATTGGAGATTTCGCCTTTTGGTTTTATTATTTTACTTACAAAAATAATTATATGCGTAAAAGTCTTTCAGTATCTGTTTTAGGATTAATCACCCTCTTATGCTTTGGTATTTTACCGGCATGCACTTCATCCGGTAATAAAAACAATTCCCAAAGCAACAAGGCAGATTCAATTATTCAAAAAGTTCAAACTCAAGAAGCCATCTCACTATTCAATGGGAAAAACACAGATGGCTGGCACACTTTTAATAAAGACAGTGCAGATCCCTGTTGGCATGCAGAAAACGGCGTATTATCCCTTGACCCCAGCTTAGGCGGTGGAGGTACTTTAATTACGGACAATACCTACGAGAATTTCATTCTGACTTTAGATTGGAAAATCAGCCCGAAAGGCAATAGTGGAATCTTGGTCAATGTCATTGAAGATTTGAAGTATGATCATGCCTATTTAACAGCGCCTGAGATGCAGGTTTTGGATAATAAAGAGGCAGAAGACAATAAAGACAGCACCCATCTTGCCGGTTCCTTATACGACATGATTTCCTGCAGCCCTGACAATGTAAATCCTGCAGGAGAATGGAACAAGGTGAAAATTAAACAAAACAATGGTGAGCTCACCTTTTGGATTAATGACCATAAAGTAGCCAATGTACAAATAGGTTCTCAGAAATGGAAAGAACGTATTGCAAACAGTAAATTCAGCGGTGTTACCGACTTCGGTAAAGCTAAAAAAGGACACATTGGCCTACAAGACCATGGCCATAAAGTTTCCTATAAGAATATAAAAATCCAAGTCCTTTAACCGGACTTAAGAATAAAATTGTGAAGGAAGCCTTATTCCTTCACAATTTTATCAATATCCTCTGCTAATTT
>DATGTY010000048.1:0-12644 GCA_035301605.1 Chitinophagaceae bacterium
CCGGCCACGATAGAATGGGAATGATTTTTGTGTAAATGTTGAACATCATGAATAAAAAAGCATCTTTTCTATTATTTATAGGACTTACTTTCTTTTTGTCATCCTGTTTTTTGTTTCAAAAGACGCCACAAAAGAGATTACCGACGGCGCCCGACAAGGAGGATATTGAAAAAAAATTACCGGAAAATAAATCTGTTACGCATGAGGAAGATTCTCTCCGGAAAGAGAAAGCTCCCGTATTTTATGATATTGCTTTATTTGTTCCGCTTGATATAGATCGGGTGGTGTCCGGTAACTTTGAGGTGGGTAGTGCGGAACCATTGCCTTCTTCTACTGTGGATGGGCTGAGCTTTTATGAAGGGGTATTGATGGCGGTAGATAGTCTGAGATCCGAGAATATTCCGGTGAGGTTACATGTTTATGATAGCAAGTCGGAGAAGACGCCACTTCCTCAATTGTTTAAAAGTGGGAAAGTAGATTCTGCAGATTTGTTGTTAGGAGCGGTACGCGATAATGCATTCAACAAGGTAGCATCTTTTGCAAAGCAAAAGAAAATTAATTTTATATCTGCCACTTATCCCAATGATGGCGGTGTAAGAGATAATCCTTATTTGTATATTGTAAACAGTACGCTGCATATTCATGCTGTTGCTATGCAGAGTTTTGTTCAAAAGAAATTTGGAAGCAAGAAAATTACTGTCGTTTATAAGAATAATGCACAAGGGAAAAAGACTGTGGGCTATCTCAATGATGCATATAATAATTTGAATTATTTCAATAAAAAGCCATTGAATTTATTTGAATGGACTGGAGAAGTTGAAACTCAAACTCAACAGTTGGTTAGCCAGCTGGACAAAGGGAAAAGAAATGTCATTGTTTTAACTACGTTATACCCTGAAGTCTCTCTAAATATTGTTTCGGCCTTAGCACCTTATGGAGAGGATTATAGAATAAGTATTGTTGGCATGCCGACAATGAATGGATTATCTGCGTTAAAAGAGAAAAAATATGCTGGCATTGATATTTACTATGGTAGTGTATTCCCTTATGAGAATTTGGCCGAGTTTCCTGTATTAAAGCGGATGATGTGGAAATATTTTGCATTGTATCATGCCAGACCTTCTGAGGATGCGCTAAATGGTTTTGAAACCATGTTCTATTTTGGACAGTTATTGAATAAAAAAGGACCTTTCTTTAGAAAAGACGTGAATAATTCTAACGGACATTTAGCCACAGAATTTAATTTTCAACCCATCTATAAGAAAGGAGAAACTCCTGCTTATTTTGAAAATACGCGAATTTATTTTCTTAAAGAAAGAAATGGAAAAGTAACCCCTGCGAATTAGATACTGCTCTGATTTTATATAAGTCTGGATGATTTTTTGTAAGGTGCCATAAATTTCTTAAATTTAGGATGAGAAATTAGTGGATTACCTGCGATACATAGCACATATTGAATATTTATTGTACTGTTTTATAAATAAGACAATAATTGATGATCTATGAAAGAAAGCAAAAAATTCCATCCGGCCGATTCCATTATTGGTCGCGACTACCGTCCTCCGGGAGGGCGGGAAAAAGAGCGCGCAGATTTCACCACCAATTCTTCTATTTTCCGTTTAATTCCGCTAACTATTATTGTGGGTGTGATGGGAGCTTTAGTGGCTTTAGTTTTAGTCTGGCTCATTGGAGTTATTACGAATATTCTTTATTATCAGGTAGTTGATTTCCATTTACGTTCTCCGAAAGACAACACGCTGGGGTGGCTGAGCGTATTGATTCCCATTGTGGGTGGAATTATTGTAGGGTTTATGGCTAGATATGGGTCGGTACTCATTAAAGGACATGGTATTCCTGAAGCCATGGAAAATATCTTGGTAGGCGGAAGTAAAGTACAACCCAAACTGACTATTTTAAAACCTATATCCAGTGCGGTGAGTATTGGTACCGGTGGTCCTTTTGGGGCAGAAGGACCTATCATATTAACGGGAGGAGCTTTAGGCTCACTTTTAGCACAATTTCTGAAACTTAGTTCCATTGAGAGACGTAGCTTGTTGGTTGCCGGTGCAGTGGCAGGGATGAGCGCTATTTTTGGAACACCTATAGCGGCGGTATTATTGGGTGTTGAATTACTTGTTTTTGAGTGGAAGCCCAGAACGATGGTGTTGATGGGTATTGCGAGTGCGGTAGCGGATATATTAAGGCATGTTTTTGTCGGACAGGGCTGGATGAGCCCGGAGCCGTTGTTTCCGGTAGGACATGTTCCAATGGGGGGCGGTGCCGGATTAATGGATGCTGTATTATTGGGAATTGCTTGTGGTGGACTTGCTTGGGTTGCAACTAAAGCTGTTTATGGGGCAGAAGATGCTTTTAGAAAAATTCCTATTCCTTGGATGTGGTGGCCTGCTATTGGTGGCTTAATTATAGGAGTGGGAGGAATGATTGCTCCGCGTGTATTGGGGGTTGGCTACGATACTATTGCCGATGAATTGGCTGGGTCTCTAACCATGAATACCCTTCTGCTCATTTTTGTTGTTAAATTGTTGGTGTGGGCATTGGGATTAGGCTCCGGAACCAGTGGCGGTATTTTAGCGCCTCTTTTGATGATGGGCGCTGCCGTAGGCGGATTGATGGGGCATGTTATTCCGGGGGGAACTCCTACAGATTGGGCCGTATTGGGAATGGCAGGTCTGCTGTCTGGTGTTACTCGTTCTCCATTTACTTCCATTGTTTTTGCTTTAGAGTTAACCCATGATACGGATTTGCTGTTGCCTTTACTTATTACCACAACGATTGCTCATTTTATAAGTGTGTTAATTTTGAAAAGGTCTATCTTGACAGAAAAGGTTGCCCGACGCGGATTTCATGTGTTAAGAGAATATGAGGTGAACACGATGGACACGCTTTTTGTCAGAGACGTAATGATTACTAATGTGTTGTCTGTAGAATCAGGTCGTTCTTTAGAAGATGTGGTGAAAATACTTCGTTCTTATACTGAAAAAAGAATTCAAAGGGTTTTGCCGGTAGTAGAAAAAGGTAAACTATTGGGATTAGTGCTGTGGCAAGATGTGATGGAGATGGCTTTGGATCAAGATCTGAAAGGGAAAACAGCAAATGATATCATGATTAAAAAAGTGGTTGTAGCTAATCCTGATGAATCTCTGGCGGAAGTAGCTGACAGAATGAGTGTTTGTAAAGTAGGCGTCTTACCAGTAGTTGAACAGAAAAATCCTTCAGAATTGAAAGGACTCATAACACAATATAATCTTTTAGATGCCAGAAGTTGGAGGCTGCATGAAGAAGAACAGAAAGAAAAAGTCCTTCATCTTTCCTGGCTACATAAATTCATGCCGCATTTGTTTCAGAATTATGCAGGTAAAAAGCATGCTAAAAATTCCAACACAGCTAAGAGGAATGATGCTCAATAAAACAAAAGTTTGATATATTCGGAATACTTAACAGAGGGGAAATAATCTCTTACAAAAATATCTATAAAGTTCTTTATTTTTATTTTCGAAATCTACATAAAAAACTTACATTTAGACCAGTAAATAAAAACTAAAAGATACCGTATATGAACAATGCATATTTTCATTTTCCAATGCCGGAAAATGAACCAGTAAAAGATTACGCCCCCGGAAGTCCGGAACGGCTAGCACTAAAAGAAGAATTAACAGCACTAAAAAATAGAAATACAAACATCCCAATGGTTATTAATGGGGAAGATGTATTTACAGAGGAAAGAGTGAATATTCATCCACCGCATGAACTTTCACATACTTTGGGACAGTATTCAAAAGGTACTGACAGCCATGTTAAACAAGCCATTGATGCAGCTTTACAAGCCCGTCAGGCATGGGCGGCTACCAGTTGGGAGCATCGTGCTTCCGTGTTTTTGAAAGCGGCGGAATTAATGACTACCAAGTATAGGGCTTTATCCAATGCGGCTACCATGCTGGGACAAAGTAAAAATGTGTTTCAATCAGAAATTGACGGAGTTTGTGAATTAGCTGATTTTTTACGTTTTAATGTCCATTTTCTCAGTGAAATATATAACCAACAACCCAATTCCTCAAAGGGCGTTAACAACCGCATGGAATATCGGCCTTTAGAGGGTTTTGTTGCTGCGGTTACGCCTTTTAATTTTACAGCTATTGGAGGCAATCTGCCACTAGCGCCTGCCATGTGTGGAAATGTGGCCTTATGGAAACCCTCGGATACTCAAATTTATTCTGCTCATTTTGTGATGGAGATTTTAAAGGAAGCTGGTTTGCCTGATGGAGTTGTGAATCTGCTGTTTACAGATGGTCCTGTGTTTGGAGATACTTGTTTGAATCATCCTGATTTTGCAGGATTGCATTTTACCGGTTCTACGGCTACCTTCAAACATTTATGGAAGCAAATTGGGAATAATATTGATATCTATAAAAGTTATCCCCGTATTGTTGGAGAAACTGGTGGTAAGGATTTCGTTGCGGTGCATAAAAGCGCAAATGTGGATGAAGTTGTTACCGGACTTGCGCGTGGCGCTTATGAATTTCAGGGACAAAAATGTTCCGCTGCTTCCCGGGCTTATTTGCCTTCGAATATTGCAGATGAAGTGAAGGAAAAATTGATTGCTGAAATGAAAAGCATGAAGATGGGGTCGGTTGAAGATTTTGGAAACTTTATTAATGCAGTTATTGATGAACGTGCTTTTGATAAAATCAGCGGCTATATTAAGAAAGTAAAGGAGAGTGATGAAGCTACTATTTTGGTCGGGGGAAATGCTGATAAAGAAACAGGCTATTTTGTAGAGCCAACGCTTGTAGAAGCTGATAAGCCTGATTTTCTGACGATGAAAGAAGAAATCTTCGGGCCAGTTTTGACATTGTATGTTTATGATGAAAATCAATGGGAGGAAACATTGGATTTAGTGGATAATACTACAGATTATGCACTCACCGGAGCGATCTTCTCTAAGGATCGACAGGTTATTGAAAAGGCAGCTAAAAGATTGGAGAATAGTGCCGGTAATTTTTATATTAATGATAAACCAACCGGGGCGGTAGTCGGCCAACAACCTTTTGGTGGTGCCAGAGCTTCAGGAACCAATGATAAAGCTGGTTCTATTTTGAATCTCTATCGCTGGTTAAATGCAAGGACAATTAAAGAAACTTTTGTTCCTGCTACCGATTATAGATATCCCTTTTTGGGAGAAGAATAAGGCGTTTATTCACCCTAAATTGAATAACTTTTCTTATGAAATAATGCCATCGAGTACCTCAGAGAAATATCCGGAGAGCTTCAGAGAAAATGCTGAGGTTCTCCGAATATTTCTCTGAGACTCTCTGAGGAAAGGATATTGTAATTTCTTCTGTTGTTTTATTTTATAACAGCCATACTCTCAAATACCCCCATCACTTCTCTGACGTGATTGGCAGATGCTTTTAATAAAGCTGTTTCTTCTTCATTCAGATCCAATTCTATAATTTTTTCTATGCCGTTTTTACCGAGAACAACCGGAACGCCTAAGTAGATTTGATCAAAGGCATACTCTCCATTTAACCAGGCACAACAGGGGAATATACGACGTTCATTTTTACAAATAGTTTCTACCATTCTGGCCGCAGCAGCTCCGGGCGCGTACCAGGCCGATGTGCCTAATAGGTTAACAATTTCACCGCCTCCTTTTTTTGTTCTTTCAATAATCTCATTCAGTTTTTCTTTAGCGATTAACTCTGATACCGGAATACCTGAAACGGAAGTGTAACGAGGCAGCGGAACCATACTATCTCCATGTCCACCCATAAGCACGGCTTCTATATCTTTGGGAGAAACATGCAATTCTTCTGCTATAAAAGCCTTATAGCGTGAAATATCAAGGATGCCGGCCATTCCAAAAACTTTATTCGCTTTGAATTTGGAGGTGAGGTAAGCACAATAAGTCATCACATCCAATGGGTTAGCAACTAAAATAATGATGGCTTCAGGAGAATATTGTACAATATTCTCAGTTACGGTTTTTACAATAGAAGCGTTGGTAGAAATTAAATCATCTCTACTCATACCTGGTTTTCGGGGTACTCCGGAAGTGACGACCACTACATCACTATTGGCAGTCTTAGAATAATCGTTTGTTGAACCTGTTAGGCGGGTACTGAATTGATGAATTGCTGCACTTTCATACATATCCAGAGCTTTTCCTTCGGATACGCCTTCTTTAATATCTAATAATACAATTTCTTCCAAAAAATCCTTATGTGCAAGCACGTTAGCACATGTTGCACCTACATTTCCTGATCCGACTACTGTAACTTTCATGGTATGCTATTTTAAATTCGAAAATAGGTGCCATAAAGATAAGCAATAATGAGAACTAATAAAAAGGATTATTGAATGAAATACAAAATGCTTACTTCAAATACTTAGCTAAAGAATTAATGTCGATGTCGCCTTCGTGATGAAAAGCCAAATGCCCCTCTGCGTCATAGATGTATATACCCGGATAATATCGCTGGTCGTAAAACATATTTAATTTACGCGTAGGATCCGATCCCATGGTGATAATATTCTGATATTTTTGAAGCCCAAAACCACGGTAGTAGGCATACATTTGTTTGTAGTTAAAGGGGGTAATCATTAAGATTTGCGCATGCTTAAATTTGTCAATGTCTTCTACAATCTCTTTCGTCATATGCTGACAATGGGAGCAATCAACACTGAATAAAAAAATCATGGTAGGCACGCCTTCTTTAATATTCTTATTGGTGAAAGTTTTTTTACCTACTGCAGTAAAAGAAAAAGGTGGAATTTTCCCAAATTTAACGAATTTTGGGGTTGAAGCAGATGATTGCGCTTGTGATAAAAGCGGGAGTGAAATAAATCCCATAAAGAATATGGCTAGAAGTAATTTTTTCATCTTACAATGCTTTTGATGCTATAAAAATAGATTTACCTGATGGGATTGCGTGGCTCATGCGTTACTTGCCTTTTTAGGCGTCATCTCACCAGAAGGTTTATAATCACCTTCCCATTCATTTCCACAATTCTTGCATTTAAACTGTCTTTTTCTTAAATCAACGGTCAGTACAACAAAAGTCAACATCGCAGTAATGACTAAGAAACTCCATCCCCATGCGAAGAATACTAATATTGTGCCAAGTACACCTAGAATTGCAATGATAACATAGTATTTATTCAGTGTTTTATCAGAAATGTCATTTGATTTACACTTAGGACATGTTTGAAGCATGAGTTATAGTATTTAGTTTGATTAGTTTTTTTATATACCGCCACAAAAGTAAGAATTTTACGTTAAATCGGTAGGAAAAATTACTTTTTTGAAGGGAAGTATTGAAATTTCCTATAAAGTTATACTTTTGTGCTGGATTTTATTGAATTTTTTTAATCATAAATTTTATGGCAACGACTACAGATATAAGGATGGGGCTTATCCTGAAGTTAAATAATGGGCTTTATCAGGTAGTAGATTTTGGTCAGAACAAGACCGCTAGAGCTGCTGCGAAGGTAAGAGCTAAATTGAAAAGTATTGAAACCGGTAAAACGCTGGAGCATACTTGGAACTCAGGAGAAACAATTTATCCGGTCAGGGTAGAAAAAAGGCCTTTCCAATTCCTGTATGAAGATGATTTGGGTTATAATTTTATGAATACCGAAACCTATGAGCAGTTTGCTATGCCGGTAGCTAAAATTGATAAACCGGAATTTTATAAGGAAGGACAAGAGTGCTTTATTCATATAAATACGGAGACAGATGAACCAATGAGTGTAGAACTTCCTGATAAAATAGAAGTGAAAATTGTTTATACAGAACCCGGGTTGAAAGGAGATACAGCTACACGTACTTTGAAACCTGCTAAAATTGAAACAGGAGCAGAGGTGAAAGTGCCTTTGTTTATAGATACTGACGAGGTTATTCGTATTAGTACGAAAACCGGAGAGTATGTTGAAAGAGTAAAGTAATTAAAAATAAGAGTTGAGAATTATTTGTAGCTTTATTGCTACAATGCTATCCTATCAAAATTTAACATTATGGAATTTAAACAGGTTCAAGAATTAGTTAAACAGATTAATAAGTCTCGTGTGACCGAGTTGCACTTTGAGAAAGATGATTTTAAAATTACAATAAAGAAGGAAAGTAAAAAAGAAAGCAAGGTTCCTGCACAGCCGGTACAACCTATTGTTAATCCTGCCATGCCTTATCAAATGCCTCAGGCTCCGGCTCAGCCGGCAGCGCCTCAGGCTCCGGCATCGCAGCAAGCCGCTCCTCCTGCAGAATCTGTATCCTCGGCACAGGAAAACAAAAAGAAAGGTAATCATGTAGAAATAAAATCTCCTATGATTGGTACTTTCTATAGAAGTGCATCTCCCGATAAACCTGCTTTTGTAAATGTTGGAGATAACGTGTCTGAAGGACAAAATGTGTGTATTATTGAAGCCATGAAGTTGTTTAATGAGGTGGAAAGTGAGGTCAGCGGTAAAATCGTAGAAATCCTTGTAGAGGATGCTTCTCCTGTAGAATTTGATCAGCCTTTATTCCTTGTTGAGCCCTAATTGTTGATGTATGTTTAATAAAATACTGATTGCAAATCGAGGCGAAATTGCGTTGCGCATTATTCGTACTTGTAAAGAGATGGGAATAAAAACCGTTGCGATTCATTCCACTGCGGATACTGATAGTTTGCATGTGAGGTTTGCAGATGAAACAGTTTGTATTGGTCCACCGGCAGGAAGTGATTCCTATCTGAATATTCCGCACATTATGGCGGCAGTGGAGATTACCAATTCTGATGCGATTCATCCCGGATATGGTTTTTTATCTGAAAATGCAAAATTTGCCGAAATATGTGAAGAGCATGGTGTAAAGTTTATTGGTCCTTCGGCGGATATGATTCGCAAAATGGGAGATAAAATTACGGCCAAAGAAACAATGATGGCGGCTAAAGTTCCTGTAGTTCCCGGTTCTGATGGCTTGGTAAAGGATGCTCAGGAAGCTCAAAAACTGGCCAAAGAAGTGGGCTATCCTGTGATGTTGAAGGCTACCGCCGGCGGTGGTGGAAAAGGGATGCGTGTGGTTTGGAAAGAAGAAGAAATAGAACATCACTTTGAAGCCGCAGAGTTGGAAGCAAAAACGTCCTTTGGTAATGGTGGAATTTATATGGAAAAATTTGTGGAAGAACCACACCATATTGAAATCCAGATTGCCGGAGATCAGCATGGTACTGTTGCGCATATGAGTGAAAGGGATTGCTCTGTACAGAGAAGACATCAGAAATTGGTGGAAGAAGCTCCTTCTCCTTTTATGACAGATGATCTTCGTGATAGAATGGGGAAGGCAGCCATCGAAGCCGGTGAGGCTATTCATTATGAAGGCTTGGGTACGGTAGAGTTTCTGGTAGATAAGAACAGAGATTTTTATTTTATGGAAATGAATACTCGTGTTCAGGTAGAACATGGTGTAACTGAAGAGGTTGTTGGTTTTGATCTGGTAAAAGAACAGATATCGATTGCTGCAGGAGAAAAGATTCCAAAGAAAAATTATATTCCTACCCGGCACGCTATAGAATGCAGAATTAATGCAGAAGATCCATATCATGATTTCCGACCTTCTCCGGGAAAAATTTCTGTATTAAATATACCTGGAGGAAATGGCATTAGGATTGATTCTCATATTTATGCTGGTTATGCAATTCCGCCTTATTATGACTCTCTTTTGTCTAAGCTGATAGCGGTAGCGCCTACACGAGAGGAGGCTATAGAAAAAATGAAGAGAGCCTTAAATGAATATTTTATTGATGGGTGTAAATCAACAATTCCCTTCCATAAGCAGGTCATGCTGGATGAACGTTTCAGATCGGGACAGTTTACAACCAAGTTTATCGAGGATTTTGAATTACGACCGGAAGAAGAACTAGAAGATTAATTCGAAGATATAATCTATTTAGATAAAGGAAGACTCTCTTTTCAGGGAGTCTTTTTTTATGTGACGTACATCGATTATTTTTCGCTTCTTCCCTTCAATTTTAATGGCTAGTTGTTTTTTATCAGCTAAGAGGTAGGTCGTTGTTTGCGGATGCAGTACTGTATGTGTTGTAAGCGTAGGATAGCGGTCAGTCTTTAAATAGGTCAGGAATTGTTTTTTTGTGGTACCGCCGGTGATAAGGAGGTCAATTTTGTATTTATCGAATAAAGGATAAAATAATTTTTGTTCGTAGATATTGATTGTATTGACGGGAGTCGAAAGGATAACTACTTTAAAAGTAGATTGTTGGTAGGTTGGAGACCGCATCATTTTTTCAAGCCAGTCGGCTTGCGTTTCCATGTATGTTTCTTTGATGTATGAGTTTTCCTCTGTTTCTGCTTCCTGTATATCCGATATGCTACTGTCTAAAACGAGTAGGAATAATGGCTCAATCTGATGAACGAAATAATATCTGTCTTGAGGATTGGTTACATATCGATGGAAATCTTCGTTTAGCGCGCTGGTTTGGAGCTCTTCCCGGGCTCTGGAAGTGGCAAAAGGGATGATTCCTTCTAAAGTTTGGGCGGCGGGTTGTACAAATTGCCGGATAATATCATGATTAGATTGGGCTTGTCTTAATAGTCCACCATTGAACAAGACCAACTGTGTGTCCTTATGAAGCGGAAATTGAGCATCTTCTGTGTGGTTCATGATTGCCACAGTAGCATTTTCGGGAAGAATAGAAGGTGTCCTAAAAGATTTTAGTTCGGAGGAAATAATACTGGTTTTTGATTGCTTTTTTTGGGGGATTTGAGCAAATGCTTTGTAATAGTAGCGTGTATTGGGTTTGAGTTGTTTAATCTTTATCTTTATTAATTCTTGTGCGGGAGCTACCTGCCCGTGCCGGATAGGGTAGGCTTTCATGCCTAAACTCTTTTTCTCTCCATATGCAACCCAGCTAGACATAGGAAATGAATTGATCCACTGAATAACAATGGAGTGAGGCGTTGGTTTTTGAAGGTAAGGCGGACAGCGGAAGGGGGTTGTTTTTATTTTCTCTGTAACCTCATTCGGAAGCGAAAGGGGAGAAGGAAAAGGAGTATAATGTGCAATGCTTAGAAGTCCTAAGCTTAAAGAGTCTTTTATAAAATCTCTTCTATTAGGCGTTTGTTGATTTTCCATGATTGAAATGCTTCGGTCGTTCCGTAAAGTTAATAAAATAAGGCTGACTTGCTTTCTGCTTGTCTAATGTGGTAAAAAACGAAAATTAAAAAATGGTTAAACAGATAGTTTGGACTAAAAAAGCCCAAAGTGAGCTTACGGTCATTCTTGAGTATTGGATTGAACGAAATAAACCAACCTCATTTAGTAAAAGGTTAAACTTATTGATGATCGCAGAGTGGATTATATGGTTTAAAAGGGTAACAATAAAATAAATTGCCAAGTCATAATAAAAAGATGTTTTACTCTATTCTATAATCTATTTCATATCTTTGTGGTGTGATTATATTTTAATAATTATAATGTTTATTTTGACTTATTTTTACTCTGATTATATTTTTAACCATCCTGTTAGGAAGTTTATTACTGTCATCCTTTTTATAGTAGCGCTTTTTTTTCATCCTTTTATAGGGGATGCACAGTCTCGAGAAGTTGTCAACAAACAGAGCTTCTTTAATCATGTTTCGCGCGTCATGGTGTGGGATGCAGCTTATGACAATTCCGGATTCTTGTGGATTGCTGTTCGTAGGGATAGTCATTCTTTAATGCGTTTTGATGGCAAGCAGTTTTTGCCCATGCCGCTTCCTAATGATTTATCTGATGAGGGAACAGCCGTTTATATTCATAAGAATCAAAAAGGGGATTTTTATGTATTATTTTGGGATAGAGGTCCTGTTTTGTCTTTGCTGAATCCGAAGACTTTGTCCTATGAGAGGATTGATTTTAATCAATATTTGAAAAAAGCTTTTCGTATTTCCAGGGTATTTACAAAAGAGAGAAAAAACTATGTATTTGTGAAAGGTATTGAAGGCCTCTTTTTGTTTGAATTGCAGGGAAAGAAGATAACTAAAGTTGCAAAACTATTGGTGAAACCTGCGGTTACTGTTAATCGATTTACCTATTTTATCCCTTATAAAGATTGTTTCCTATTAAAAACAGATGGGTTGGGAATGGCTGTTTTTGATTGGGAAGGACAAAAAATAAAGACGATTAAGGATGCTATTGATTATAGGAATTACACCTTGGTTTCTTTTAATGATAAGCAGTGTTTTAGTATAGGGAAAGCGGATAAATTATTTACTTATGATCCGGAGAAGGAGCAATTGGTCACTGTAGTTAATCCGAAGAAAGAGTTGAGAAACACAAAAAATCATTATTGGAATGATGCGAAGGGGAATTTATTGCTATCGCTTGGAAATACTGATGGGGGGGTGGAGTATTTATCAGGTAAAAGAGAATGGTTTACAACTCCTCAACAAGCAAATTTATGGAGAAAGTGCTGTTGATTGGCCTTTCTTTTTTTCAAAAGATGCCTTGCACTCAGTATGGCTGGCGAATCAAGCTGACAATCTAACGCACTATTTCTTTTCTAACAATCAGATACAACGATATTTAGAAGGGGAAAATATAGGAATTATTTATCCTAAAGACAAGAATCGACTCTTGGTAACCATTCAGT